>CAIUXU010000293.1 GCA_903903205.1 uncultured Syntrophobacterales bacterium | reverse complement strand
TTCATTTTCCCAACAAGAAGGGTCAGACTGTTTAACTCACCGGCGCCGTAGAATATTTTCTCAAAGGCCTCTTCCCCTTTGATACCGAGGAGCTCCTGCTCCATCGCCTCCTGGTTCGGAACCCCTCCCAGATATGCCGATTTCGAAATTGCGCCAAGCAGAAGGGCATGCAGGTTCTTTTCTGCCGTCCGGGCAAAGAGAACGGACAGATCAGCGCTTTCCGCCTGCGGCTGCGTCTTTCGGCGGAGGGTCAGGATGCCGGCGAGGCCGCAGCAAAGAATCGCCGGCTGATGGGGAAAGAGGATCAGCGCCGGCGCATGAACCTGCTCGGGGTTGCGCCCGACATGGATCTCGCACTCCCGGAGAAAATGGGCCACCCTTCGGCAAAGGCTCGAAAACATAGTGCATAGTGCTGAGGACTGAGTGCTGAGGACTGAGGAAAACACAGGATTCGATGCTTCACATTTGTTGATCATTTTTTTACTCAGTCCTCAGCACTCAGCACTGTGCAATATGCACGAAGGAACGCCGGCGAGCGCCCGCCCAGCGACGGCATCGACCACCCGTTGAAGCCACAGCGTCCCGAGAGAAGCGATGCCCCCGTCCAGCGACCGGATCACCCGGATATAGTCGTCTCCATGCGCCTCCCTGACGGAGGACAAGGTCTCGATAAATTTGTCCCTTTCCTCCTGGCCTGCCGCTTCCTCCCGACGGTCGGTCAGGCATGCCGCCAGCTCCGGCCACCGTTCCCTGAATTCCCGCTGCTGCCGGAGTATATCACTGCGGGTCTCCCCCGGCAGAAATCTTTCGCCGAGTTCCAGCGATTTCTCCATCTTTTCCGCCAGGACCTTGAAACGCGCAACCCGCTCCGCTGCTGCTGCATCGAGGGTCTCCAGCGCCCCCTGATAGAGTCCCGCGCCCAGTTCGGGATCTCCCGGAAAAGAACGACGGACGTGAAGATACCATTGTTTCAATGCTAACAAATTTGCAAGATAGAGGATATTGTTGGTCACCCGCCGACGGATGTCGCCGTAGAGCCCCGGATGAAAAGGCTTCGCGAAGGCTTGTTTTGCCTCCCCCTGAAGCAATTTGCCTCCCCCGGGGCAATCCTCCCGCCAAACCTCCCCTGCGGCGATCACCGTCCCGAAACCGATCCTGGCCGGGCCCACCAATCCGCCCTGCCCCCCGAGAAAGATCGGAGGCTCTCGCAGCATCACACCGCGGGGAACGTCGCCCAGCAGGGAGGCGGTGGCCTTGTCCTGATTGGGGGTGTAATTGAAATGGATGTAGGAGCTGCCCACCTCGCTGTGATCCTTGCGGCTGGTCCCTCCGGCTAAAAAGGCGTCGCAGAAATTGATCAGGCTACCCAAGGTCACAAACGGAAAGAGAATGGTCTGTTTCATACCGACGGTATGGCTCCCGTTCGCCTCCTCTTCGAGAAGGCACCCTTCCCGGACCTGGGCGCCGGACCCCATGTTCGCCTGATCCAGAAATACGGCAGACTTAAAAAAGCCTCCCTTTAACTCCACCCCCCGGCCAAGACGGCAATCCGCAACCGTCACCGGCGCTTCGCCGCCCAGTTTCGCCCCCGATGAGATCAAGGTTTTCGCCCCGGAGATCTTCGTCCCCGTGTACAATACAACCCCGTTCGTTGAAATTCGTTCCGGATCGACCTCTTCGCCAACATCAACGGAAAAGGGATTCGGAATCCTCACACCCCTCTCCAGGAGTCTTGCCACCGGTTTCGGAAGGTTCATCTCCTACACTGTTCCTTTTCCATTATTCCCGATCGTGATCGATGCCAAGTTTGACCATCTTTTTCTGAAAGGTGTTCCGGTTGATCCCCAGATAGACAGCCGCCGCGCTCTTCACATGATTCGACCGCCGCAATGCAATCCGGACAAGCCCCTTCTCCACCATGGCCAGAACCTCATCATACAAGTGGCTTTTGTCCGTCTCCGATTTGCTCAGGAGCGTGGCGATATCCTCGAGTTTCTCTTCCAAAATCTTCTCAGCCACGGCGCCAGGGGTTGTCCGTGTCTCCCACTCTGCCGGATCAGCCACAGATCGCTGGTTATTGAGAGTCATGAATCACCGGATTCCTTTCAAGTAAGTATTTTCATCAGGATGATGCCGACCATGAACACCGCTGCGGTCCATGCCAAGGCGGTGTGGGCGATCCCCGACCGGGAACGTCCCGCCTGAAAACGAACCTCTTCTTCCACTCTATCGCTATCAACGCGAGAGACAATCTCTTCCACCAGATCGGAAAATCCCCCATAGGCGTTGGAGATGATGAAAAACCCCTTGACAGTCGTCAGCAACAGATAGACTTTCTTGTGCACGCTCAGGCTGCCGACACTGGTGATCCCTTCCCATGGAACCCTCTTTTCCCTCAACAACTTCCGAATCACGACTCCGTCCTCATCCACCGTAACCCGGCGGAGAAAGCATTCGGAAAAAACATAGAGGGAAGAAACGAAAAAAATGGCAAAAACGAGTCTTTCCGTTGCGGAACCTTGCGGCAGCATGGAGATAACGAAGAGGGAACAAAGCAGAATAACGTCAACACCAAGTGGGATGAGAAATGCCTTTCTTATCGTGTAAATGCGCTGCGACATTCCTTCTCCAAACGGGATTGGACCCATTTTCAAACCGATAATTCCTGTCTGACGAAAGCGCCGCTCTTGCCGCCTTCCTTGGTCATCAGCCGAATATCCGTAAGGACCATCTCCCGGTCCACCGCCTTGCACATGTCGTAAATCGTTAGCGCGGCTACACCGACTGCCGTCATGGCTTCCATCTCGACGCCTGTTCGGCCCACCGTTTTCACCTTCGCCTCAATCGCCACTTCGCCCGCCGCGACATCACACGAAAACAGAACCTCAATTCCGGTAAGCTCGAGCGGGTGACACAGAGGGATCAGCTCCCCGGTCTTCTTTGCGGCCATCACACCCGCGATCCGGGCCGTGGCGAAGACATCCCCCTTCGGGATACCCCCGTCCTGGATCAGCGCGGCCGTCTCCGGACGCATCAGGACCTTCCCCCGGGCAACAGCTATACGTAGGGTCGGCGCCTTGGCCGTCACATCCACCATGCGCGCATGGCCTTTTTCATCAAGATGAGATAGTTCTTTCATGGTCCTCCGCGTCGGAATCGGGTCGACTGTAAAAATCGTGGGGAATCTAGCACAGCCATTTTCCTCCGTCAAGAAAGATGCGCTCACAAAATCTTACAAAATAAGTTCAAATAATATGCCTTGACTTTGTCGGGAATGGGAGTAGGATTTAGCCAACATAATGATTGACTTAGAAAATCGAATACTTGTCCTTCCCATATAGGGAAGTGAAAAATCTCCCCGCCCTGTCTCTTATGATGTGACAGGGCTTTTTTGTTTGTGGACAACAAGAAATCAAAGGCGTTGGGTATCTGTGAAATCTGTGAAGGAGGGTAAAATGAATATCCATCTGGTTGAAGCGAAAAATCATTTTGTGAAGCTGAAAGACAATGTGTGGGAAAGCGGTTCCTGGGGACTGGACGATAGTCAAGCCAAGAAACTGGTCGGCGGCGAAATCTATTTTCATAAAAAGCGGCAGGAGCCCTCTTTTTATGGAGGGACGATCCTCGGATACAGGATTCATCCGGATGGCGAGTTTCAGGGAAAGATCGTTTTCCAGCTCCAGCATAGCCTGTCGTGCAGAAATATCCGCACGGATAAATCGGGATGGAGCAAGGATATAAAGATTGTTGAGCCGGACCAGCTACAACCTTGAAAAGGAATCCAGAAATATCCGCATCCTGCAATAAGATGCCTTATTTTTTCGATTGGAGAAGGAGCGAAAAATTGCTTGCGTGAAAGCGGCTTCCTGTTTATGATCACGCCGGGTTGCAGCAGGAGTCACCCGTCAGATCATGCAGGAAGGGGTTACGCTTGATCGTCAAGGCCATCAGCAGCGCCGTCATCGGAATCGAGTCCCATACTGTAACGGTCGAGGTCGATCTTGCCGCCGGCCTCCCGCTGTTTTCAACCGTCGGCCTCCCCGACGTGGCCGTTCGGGAGAGCAAAGACCGAATCAAGGCCGCCGT
>CAIUXU010000292.1 GCA_903903205.1 uncultured Syntrophobacterales bacterium | reverse complement strand
CGCGGCACCACTCGAGGATACGGGGAGCGGCGCTTTGCGAGGTTCGACTTTGGATGTAATCGGTAGGCACTCCGTAGAAGCGGGGAGATGCCGACCCGATGTGGCCGACGGCAGCCTCTTCCGCGAGGCGGTTTAGCGGCAGGAAGCTGTCCACGTCGTCGGTGTGGGTCGCTTTCTTGTCCCAGAACAGATCATCCGTGAACAGGCTTTTCGGCGGCGGGTTCACCGGCTCCGCGTAGGGGCCCCGCTTCAGCCCTCCGGCCCCGATCAGCCCTTCCGCCGGTGTTCGGCCGGCGGTTGTCACCAATCCCACGCGGCACTCGGAGAGCGGCTTCCGCAGCGGGGTAAAAGGGACCTCATCGTGGTGGGACCAGGCGTATGGTCTGGAGTAGCCCTGGGCGGCATAGTACTCCCGGCTGCGATCGATGTAGCTCAAGAAAGAGCGGTACGGCCGAAGGCTATCCATGGGATCCTCCAAATTTGGTATTACGCAGATCCGAAACCAGCTTTCCACCGGCGGCAAAGGCTTGCGGAAGCGCTTCAGGGTTTTTCAGGATGTCGCCGGAGGCGTCAACCTGCCGGAAGAGCAGTTCGCCAGCATAATCGGCATTGAAGGCGTCAAAAAAATACTTCACCGTAAGAACGGCTCCTTCAAACATCCGTTGTCCCTTGGTCCCGCCCACGGATATAAAAAATCCCCTTCTTTTGACTCCCTCTTTTCCCAGTTCAGGGTCATGCAGCACGTATTTTCTGGCCCACAGTGCCTGAATACGATCCACCATCGCCTTTGCCCAGCCGGTAACCCCGTAGAAAAAGATTGGCGAGGCCAGAATGACAATATCCGCGTTCAGAAGACGCGGGTAAATTCCCTGCATCTCATCAGCGATGACACAGGCCCCGCCTTTGAAGCAGCCGAGGCATCCCAGGCAGGGGGTAATTTTGCAATCCGACAGGTGTATCTCTTCCACTGTTGCCCCTGCTGCGGCCGCCCCCTTCAGCGCCTCGGCGAGCAGCAGGTCTGTGTTCCCGCCCTTTCGAGGGCTTCCGAAAAGTCCCAGCACCTTCACTATGTTGCTCATCTTGCCTCCTCTATTTGGGCGAGATTGTAAGAGAAGCAACCTCCCATGTCAATATTTTTTAACTATAAATATAAAGACTTGCCGACAAAAAGATTTGATGTTATCGTTTCACCGAGAGATAAACAGTGCGAAAGGAGATCAGCCGTGGGCTTCGAGCGGATCTGGCATAAATCCTACGCCAAGGGGGTCCCGTCGGCGATCGAGCTGGAACGGATTACGATGGCGGAGGCACTACGGAGAACGGCCGGGCGGTTCCCCGACCGAATCGCCTTCCACTACTTGGGCCGGAAGATCTCTTTTCGGGAGTTGGAATCCCTGGTCAATCGCTTCACGCGGGCCCTCGCCGCTCTTGGCGTCCGGGAAGGGGACAAGGTGGCGACTCTGCTGCCCAATATGCCCCAGCATGTGATCGCCAACCATGCCTGCTATCGCCTCGGCGCCGTCACGGTGATGAACAACCCCCTCTACACGGAGCAAGAGCTGGAGGCCCAGCTCAACGACTCCGACGCACGCTTTCTCATTACCCTTGATCTCTTGTTGCCCCGCGTGCTGAAGATCAGGGCCGCAACAAAGATCGAGACGATCATCCCGTGCCACATCAACGACTACCTCCCCTTTCCAACCCGGCAGCTTCTCCCTTATATTAATAAGGATCTGCACCTAGAGGTCGTTCCGGAACCCGGCCTCCATCCCTTCCTTGATATCATCCGGAAATATCCCGACGACCCCGTCCCGATCGCCGCCCGCTGGGAGGAGACAGCCGCCTTCATCTACACGGACGGCACGACCGGGGCAAGCAAAGGGGCGATGCTGACCCATGCGAACATCTCCTGTAACGCCCAGCAGCTCCGGGCATGGTTCCCCGAGATGAAGGACGGAAAGGAGAGCCTGTTGGCCGTCTTTCCCTTCTTCCATCCTACCGGCTGGACGGGGGTGCAGAACATCTCAATCCTCGCCGGATGGACCAACATCCTCGTCCCGCATCCCGATCCGCTGGCCGT
>CAIUXU010000291.1 GCA_903903205.1 uncultured Syntrophobacterales bacterium | reverse complement strand
GAATCCAGATATTTCAGCATGTTACAAAAACACTGGACACCGGTTTTCACCGGTGTGACGACTTTTGACGAGTCCGACAACATAAGGGATTTCGGGGATGACAAAAAACTCAGCACTCAGCACTCAGCACTCAGTCCTCAGCACTATCTTGCTGATGCTGACCGTTATGCTTTCATTCCTTTTGGCCTGCGAGGGTGGGAAACCCGCCCCTCTCCAGCAGACGGCGGTTGCGACCGTGAACGGTCAATCGATTGATTTGAAGGAGTTCGAAAAGGCCTTGGAGGAGGAGACGGCTCTTGCAAAAAGGGAAATGTCGCTGAAGCCTGAGGAGATGGAAAGCCTGAAGGAGGAAGTTCTCGATAACCTGATTCGGGAGAAGCTCATGGTCCAGCGCGCCGGGGATCTTTATCTTTCCATCAGCGAAGCAGAGTTTGCTGCCCGGTTCGAGGAGATCCGGAAGGATTACAATGATCAGTTCGACAAACTCTTTGGTGAAGGCGGGATTAATCTGCCTGAATGGAAAAAGGCTCTGCGGAAGCGGATGCTCCTCGAAAAACTCATTGATCGGGATGTGAATGCGAGGATTCGGGTGGCAGACGAGGAGGCGGAGAAGTATTACAATGACCATCGCAAAGCCTACGCCACAGATCGGCGGGTGCGTGTCGCACAGATCGTTCTTCCCGACAGCGACCGGGCGGAGGGGGCTCTGAAAAGATTGAAGGCGGGAGAGGATTTTGGTAAGGTGGCAAGGGAGGTTTCCATCGGCCCGGAGGCGACGCGGGACGGGGATCTCGGGTTTTTCGAACGGGGTGTGATGCCTGAGGCGATTGACCGGATGGTTTTTTCCCTGCCGGTTGGAAAGGTGAGCCCCGTCGCCCGGAGTCCGTACGGTTTCCATATATTCAAGGTTCTGGGGCAAGCGGAGGCAGGCGGCCGGAAATTTGCGGATGTGAGAGAGAAGGTTATCGCTGATCTGCGAAAGCAGAAGGAGGGCGAAGCCTACAAGCTCTGGATTGAAGGGCTCAAAGCGAAGGCGACGATCCGGATCCAGAAAAATAGTGCTGAGGAAAACAAAGGACTGAGGACTGAGTAAAACCATATCCCCGATAGAAGCACTCGGGGATGACAAAAAGCACTTTTTTAGCACTATGTTAAGGAGCTTATGATGAAAATCGGCAAGGCGATTCTGGCGGGTGCGGCGGCGATATTCCTGTGCGCCTCGGCTCAGGCAGGGGTGGCGGACCGGATCGTGGCCGTCGTCAACGACGAGGTCATCACGTTGTCTGAATTGAACAACACCCTTGAACCCTATCTGGAGCGGTTTACGGCAAGTTATAAGGGCACAGATCGGGAGAAGGTTTTGGGTGAAACCAGAATGACCCTTCTGAACCGGATGATCGACAATCTGCTGATGGAACAGGAGTCCCGGAAAACCGGGCTCACCGTCCGGAATGAGGAGGTGACGGATGCGATCAATGATATGCAGAAGCAGCGGAAAATCTCCCCGGATGAATTCCTGAAGGCGCTGCAGCGTGAGGGAATAACCATCGATGCCTACCGGAAGGAGATCCGGGGTCATCTCGTACAGTTGAAACTGGTCAGGCGAGACATTAAATCCAAAGTGGCGGTGACCGACGAAGAGATTGGCGAGTATTACCGGAAACATCGGGAGGATTATGACGGAAAGGAGGCCGTTCGGATCAGGCAGATCCTTCTGCTCTGCCCGAAAGAAGAAAAACCGGCAGCTAAGGCGAAACTCCGCGCGGATGCCGATGCCATCCACAAGCGCCTTCTGAGCGGCGAGTCGTTCGAACAGCTCTCCGCAAAATTTTCCCAGGGTCCGGCTGCGGCCGAGGGCGGTGATATTGGTTATATCGAGAAAGGGATGATTCACTCCGAAGTGGAGGCTGCCGCCTTTAGCCTGCCGCTCAATCAGATCAGTGGTGTCGTCGAATCACCCGTTGGTTTCCACATCATTCAGGTTGTCGACCGCAAAGGGGCAGGATTCAAGGCCATCGAGAACGTCCGGGAAGAGATCCGCGATAAGATCGACCGGGAGAAGATGGAAAAGAAATTCGGCGAGTGGCTGGTGGAGCTTCGGAAGAAGTCGCACATCGAGATCAAGTTGAAATGAATACCATAAAAATCAAGGGCGCCTCTCAGCACAACCTCAAGCACATCAACGTGGACATTCCGCGAGACCAACTTGTTGTCATCACAGGTGTTTCCGGTTCAGGGAAGTCCTCTCTCGCTTTCGATACGATCTACGCCGAGGGGCAGCGGCGCTATGTGGAGTCGCTCTCCACCTACGCCCGGCAATTCATCGGTCAGATGGACAAGCCGGATGTGGAGTCGATCGAGGGGCTCTCCCCGGCGATCGCGATCGAACAGCGCACGGCCGCCCATAACCCCCGCTCCACCGTGGGGACGGTCACCGAGATCTATGACCATCTCCGGCTTCTCTTCGCCCGGATCGGCGTTCCACACTGCACCAAGTGCGGGAAAGAGATTCAATCCCAGACGATCGACATGATGCTGGAGACGATCCTCGCCTATCCGCCGAACGCCCGCGTGACGATCCTTGCACCGATTGCCCGGGGGAAAAAGGGGGAGTTCCAGAAGGAGCTGAAAACGCTTCTGAAGAAGGGATACGTTCGCGTCCGCGTGGACGGGGAGGTCCGGGAGCTCGCCGAAGAGATCAGCATCGACAAGAACAAACGCCACGACGTCGACGTGGTCATCGACCGTCTCGTGATCAAGGAGGGGATCCGGAAGCGCCTGCGCGACTCCCTGGAAATGGCCTCGGGGCTTTCCGAGGGTCTCGTGCGTGTGGGTTTGGCCGGCGGGGAGGAGGTGCTTTTCAGCGAGCGATATGCCTGCCCGGATTGCGGTGTCAGCATCACGGATCTTGCCCCGCGGATGTTCTCCTTCAACAGTCCCTATGGGGCCTGCCCGGACTGCGGCGGGCTTGGCACACGGACCTTCTTCGACGAGGAGCTCGTCGTCCCCGATCTTGGGATCTCCGTCCGCGAGGGGGCGATTGTTCCCTGGTCGGGACGCCATTCTCTCCAATACTTCCAGATGATCGACACGCTTGCAGGCCATTACGGCTTCGACATCAACACCCCGTTTCAGGAGCTGCCGGCGAAGATCCGGGATCTCCTGCTGCACGGTTCCGGAGAGGAGAAGATCCGTTTCCATGCCGACCGGGGTGGAAGGCGTTATTTTCACACCCGTCCCTTTGAGGGGGTGCTCAACCAGCTTGACCGGCGTTACAAGGAAACGATGTCGAATGCCGTCCGGATGGATCTTTCGCGCTACATCAATCTCCGGGAATGCCCGACCTGTCTGGGTGCACGCCTGAAGAAGGAGAG
>CAIUXU010000290.1 GCA_903903205.1 uncultured Syntrophobacterales bacterium | reverse complement strand
GGGAGGCGGGCAATGAAAGTCAGCAGCGTTGGTGAGATGCGGGCGATGGACCGTCGGGCCATCGATGGGTTGGGGATTCCCGAGGCGATCCTGATGGAGAACGCCGGACGGGCGGCCTTCGAGATCCTCTCCCGGGAGTGGGGCGTCGCCGGCAAACGGTATCTCATCTTCTGCGGGATCGGAAACAACGGAGGTGACGGGCTGGTCGTGGCGCGGCACATCCTTTCGGACGGCGGGATTCCCCGCGTTTTCCTCGTCGGAGAGAGCGCGAAGTTCCGGGGAGCGGCGAAGGCCAATTTTGCTATCATCTCGAAACTCCCGGTGGAAATATCACCTGTTTCGGATATGGAAGCCGTCCGGTTTGCGCTCATCCACGCGGACGGGATTGTTGACGCCCTTTTCGGGACGGGTCTTGACCGCGACGTCGAAGGCGTCTGCCGGGAGGTGATCGAGCGGATCAATGCGGCCGGCCAGCCGGTTCTCAGCCTGGACATTCCTTCCGGCGTTCATGGCGATACGGGAGAAATTCTGGGGGTGGCCATCCGGGCCGACCACACCGTCACCTTCGGCCTTCCCAAGATCGGGAATATGCTCTACCCCGGCTTCGGCCTCTGCGGCCAACTCCATGTCGCGCACATCTCCTTCCCCCCGTCTCTCTGCGATGATGACGCCATTCCGGTCGAGACGAACGGCTTTATCCCGCTGCCGGCCCGCAAACCCGAATCCCACAAGGGATCCGTGGGGGACGTCCTCTTTATTGCCGGCGCCTCCGGCTATTTCGGCGCCCCATACTTCTCCGCCATGTCGTTGTTAAAGGCGGGCGGGGGGTATGCCCGCCTTGCCGCCCCTCGGTCGATGACCCCCTTCCTTGCCACGCGGGGGAGTGAGATTGTCTTCGTCCCCCAAGCGGAAACCACGGAGGGAAGCCTCTCCCTGAAGAACAGGGACGCCCTCCTTTCGCTGGCCGAACGGGTGGACATGGTTGTGATTGGCCCGGGCCTTTCGCTTGCGGAGGAGACGCAGGAGCTCGTCCGGGAACTGGCAGCCGGTATTGAAAAGCCGCTCCTCATCGACGGCGACGGGATCACCGCCCTGGCAGATCATCCGGAAATTATCCGGGGCCGACGGGCGTCGACGATCCTGACCCCCCATCCGGGGGAGATGTCGCGCCTCACCGATCAATCGATTTCCGAAATCGAGAAGGGACGGATTCCGATCCTCCGGGGGGCGTGCGCGGATCTCAAGGCCTGGATCGTCCTCAAAGGCGCCCACTCCCTGATCGGGACGCCGGAGGGGCGGGTCTTCATCAACCTGAGCGGGAATCCGGGGATGGCGACGGCGGGGGCAGGGGATGTTCTCACCGGGACGATCGCGGCCATGTACGGTCTTGGCCTCCCGTTGGAAGAGGCGGTCCGCAAAGGGGTGTTTCTCCACGGCCTCGCCGGGGATCTGGCCGCCGCGGACAAGGGGGAGGACGGGATCACGGCCCAGGATATCCTCAACTATCTCCCCTACGCGCTGAAACAGGACAGGGAAGGCCCCCTAAAAGAAAGTGCTGAGGACTGAGGACTGAGTTTTTTCCTTAGCACTCAGCACTTAGCTTTTAGCGCCGCGAGACCAGGATCAGATCGTCGGATTCCACGGCACCGGAATCTCGCGATAGCCGTGTCCGGCCTTCTCGACATGGGCGAGCGACGGGAACGGATAGTGGAAACCCTGCACCATCATCCTCTCCGCAACCAGCATGTCGTAAATCTTGCGACGCATCGCTTCTGCTGCGACCGGGTCCTGGTCGTAGAACGCGTGCCAGCCGGGATTGCGCGCGAACAGGTACGGCACATGCGTGAGGTCCCCCTGCACAAAGACTCTGCTGTTGCCTGAAGACACGATGTGCGCGGTGTGGCCGACCGTATGCCCGGACGTGTCAACCGCGGTGATCCCCGGAATAACCTCCTTACCCCATTCGTAGGTGCGCAGACGCTTCATGACCTCGGCGTTGAACACGCGGCGGTTGTTTTTGAAGTTGGTTTC
>CAIUXU010000289.1 GCA_903903205.1 uncultured Syntrophobacterales bacterium | reverse complement strand
TTGCATTGATCTCCATTCTCAGAACAGCTCCTTCTGAAGACCTGCAACCCATTGCCGGCTGAAATGTTCGTAGGCGCGCCGGGTCGCAATCCGCCCCCGCGCCGTTCGCTGGAGGTATCCCTCCTGGATCAGGTAGGGTTCATAAACGTCTTCGATCGTTGACCTCTCTTCGCCAATCGCCGAGGAGAGGTTGTCGATCCCGACGGGACCGCCATCGAACTTGTCGATCACCGTAAGCAGAATGGTCCGGTCCATGTGATCGAATCCTTTTTCATCCACCTCGAACATCGCAAGCGCATCCACGGCCACCTGCCGGGTAATCACCCCATCGGCCCTGACTTGGGCGAAATCCCGGACCCGACGGAGCAGGCGGTTTGCGATCCGTGGCGTCCCCCGCGAACGGCAGGCCATCTCGGCCGCACCGTCATCGACGATGTCCACGGAGAGGATTCTGGCCGACCGGCGAATGATAACGGCCAGTTCCGCCGGCGTATAAAATTCGAAACGGAAGCTCATCCCGAATCGGTCGCGCAGCGGCGAAGTCAGAAGCCCAGCCCGGGTTGTCGCCCCGATCAATGTGAATTTCGGAATCTCCAACTTCATCGACCGCGCCGACGGCCCCTGGCCGATAAGGATGTCGATATGGAAATCCTCCATCGCCGGGTAAAGAATCTCCTCGACAACATGGGAAAGACGGTGGATTTCGTCGATAAACAGGACATCCTTCTCATGCAGATTGGTCAGAATGGCAGCCAGATCTCCCGGCCTTTCGATCACCGGACCAGAGGTCACCTTGACATCCACCCCCATTTCCCGGGCCATGATATAAGCCAGGGTGGTCTTCCCGAGACCGGGAGGACCGTAGAGGAGGACATGATCCAAAGCCTCCTGCCGCTGTTTTGCGGCTTCGATGAAGACAGAGAGGTTCTTCTTGAGCTTCTCCTGACCGATATACTCGGAAAGACTCTTCGGCCTCAGCGAGGAATCGTACCCTTCATCCTCGTCAAGCTCCTGCGGAATGGTTAGAGGATTCTTTGCCGAGATACCCATGGAATCAGTTTTTTTCACGTCTTGTCGAATCCTCGCTTGCCAGTTTACATGCCGAACGGAGGGAATCAAACCTTACCCGGCCAAAATACGGAGCGCTTTCTTCAATATTCGGTCAAGGGGAAGAGGTTCTGGCGCCTCCTTCATGATTTGTTCAACGACATCCCTGGCTGATGACCCCTTATAGCCAAGATTGACAAGCGCTGATAGGGCATCATCCTTCACCTGCTCACCCGTCCGGACCGCCGTCATCCCGACCGGAACAGCCTCGCTACCGAGCTTAACCGCCTTGTCCTTCAGTTCCAAGATCATCCGCTCTGCTGTCTTTCGGCCCACACCAGGGATCCCTGTCAAGCGCTTCAGATCCTCCGCCGCAACCGCCCGAAGCCACTCCCCTGCTGAGATACCGGAAAGAACATTGACGGCCAGCTTTGGCCCGATGCCGGTGACGGAGATCATCAGTTGAAAGACATCCCTCTCTTCCCCGGTGTAGAATCCGTAGAGGCTGATCGCATCCTCCCGGACGTGCGTATGGATCTGAAGCACAACGGATTCCTCGACTTCAGGCAGTTCATAGAAAGTGCTCAGCGGGACGACAACACGGTAGCCCGTCCCGTGAACATCCACCACGCACTGGGTGACCGATTTCTGAATCAGGATACCGCTCAGTCGTGCAATCATGTCAGGTGGATTCCGCCTTTCGAAAATGGATATGACAGATGGCGACGGCCAGCGCGTCGGCAGCATCGGGTGGTGGCAGTTCCGAAAGTTTCAGGATCGCCCGCACCATCATCTGTACCTGCCCCTTTTCCGCACGACCAAAACCGACGACGGCTTTTTTGATCTCCAGCGGGCTGTATTCATAAACCGGAACCCCACTCTCTGCCGCGGCCAGGATCGCCACCCCCCGGACGTGTCCCTGCTTGATCAGGCTCCGGATATTCTTCCCGTAGAAGATGGTCTCGATGGACAGCGCTCCCGGCGCCGTCCTGCGGATGACCTCCTGAATGCCGCCGCAGATGGTCTGTAGACAAGATGAAAAAGCGACACTCTTTAGCGGCTTGATCTCGCCGTACTCCACGCAGCATAGACCGCGTGCAGCCTCTTCCACAACGCCATAACCCGTGACAACACTTCCCGGATCGATGCCGAGGACCCTGAACCTTCCAGCCGCCTTGACGATACCGGCATCACCTCTCCCGGTTCCGCCTGTCTGTGTCTGGCCATTTTCCATCTATTGGTTCAGCTTTTCCATGATCTCATCTGAAATGTCAAAATTGGCATACACGTTCTGAACGTCATCGTTGTCTTCCAATTTTTCCATGAGCTTAAGCATCTGTTCCGCCTTCCCCGCTTCCAGCGTAACCGTGTTCTGGGGAATTTTGCCGACGCGCGCCTCCAGATATTTCCAACCTTTAAGGTCGATTGCTTTTTTAACAGCCTCAAAGTTCATCGGATCCGTGATGACTTCCCATTCGCTCTCCTGATCCCGGACATCTTCCGCTCCTGCATCAAGCGCAATTTCCATCAGTGCATCTTCGCCAACTGCCTGCTTGTCAAAGATGATGCTTCCTTTCTTATCAAACATCCAGGATACACACCCATTTTCACCTAAATTTCCACCGTGCTTTGAGAGGATGTGCCGGATCTCCGCAACCGTCCGGTTTTTGTTGTCGGTCATGACATCGACAATCACCGCAACACCGGCAGGACCGTACCCCTCATAAGTCGTCTCTTCATAGGCAGCGGCTCCGGCCTGGTCGCCGGTGCCTTTCTTGACTGCCCGGTCGATGTTGTCTTTGGGCATGTTCTCTTCCTTGGCTGCCATGATCG
>CAIUXU010000288.1 GCA_903903205.1 uncultured Syntrophobacterales bacterium | reverse complement strand
GACCGCTCTCGGTCGCCCCGACCCCTGCGACGGCTCGATCCGCTGCGGCCCCGGTTCCTGTCCCAGCTGCGTTCCCGGAAACGGCCCCACTCCCGGTGACGTCTGTTCCGACGTTGCTTTCATCTCCCTCAGGCATTCCAAGCTCAGTCACCGTCTCGGCGCCCTCCCCGGCTTCCGCGATGGCAGGCAGCCCGCTTTCGGAGAGTTCCCTCATCTCGGCGGCCTGTTCATCCGCTACGGACTCGATCCGCTCCTGCCGCTCCAGATCAGGATCGGGCGTCGCCAGCGGCGCCACGGCCTCCTCAACAGAGCGAATGAACTTCTCCATCCCGGCCTCGCCCACCATCACCACATCGGCGCCGTCTTCATCCAGCGCCCCGGCAAAGAGTGATTTCTTGAAGCGAAGCAGATCGAGGATGCGCTCTTCGATGGAGGCGCGGCTGACGAAATTGACCACCCTCACCGTCCGGTCTTGACCCATCCGGTGGACGCGGCCGATCCGCTGCTCCAGGACGGCCGGGTTCCAGGGAATGTCCACATTGACGACCAAGGAGCCGCTCTGCAGGTTCAAGCCGACGCCGCCCGCGTCGGTAGAGAGGAACACCTTGCAGTCCGGATCATCCTTGAACTGCTTCATCAAGCCTCCCCGTTTTTTGGACGGGACGCTCCCGTTGAGATGGACGTAGCCGATACCGTTTTTCTTCAACATATTTTCAATCAGCTCGGTCATCCGCAGCCACTGGCTGAAGACTACCGCCTTTTCGCCCCCTTCGACCACCAGTTCACGGAGGAGGATTTCCAGCTCGTCAAGTTTCGGCCCGTGTATGGTTTCATGGTCAACAAGGTAGGTGTTGTCCGCAGCCATACGCATCATGGCCAGGGAGATCTGCATCCGCCGCTGGTCCGCCTCGCACAGAAAGTGGTAGCGCCGCCACTTGGCAACGAGCCTCGCCACGATATCCTTGTACTCGTCGTGAATCTCCTGCTGCTGTGGGGTCAGAGGAACCAGGAAATTCTGGTCGATGCGCGCCGGAAGCTCTTTGAGCACCTCGCTCTTTTTCCGCCGGATCATGACGCTTTGGAGGGAATGGCGAACCTTTTCCAGATCCTGGTAGCCGACAACTTTCCCGCCTGCATCCGTGATTTTGTGGTTGTGGACGAAACGGTAGAGCGGCCCCAGGTGGTGTCGATCGACAAACTCCATCAGAGAGTGCAGCTCCTCAATCCGGTTTTCGATGGGGGTGCCGGTCAGAACCATGGCAAAGGTCGATTCCAGCTCCTTGACCGTTTTGGCGGTTCGCGTCTTCCAGTTCTTGATCCGTTGCGCCTCGTCGAGGATGATCAGATCCGGCGACCATTCCCGGATCCGGTCCAGGTCTCTCGCCAGCAGTTCATAGTTGATCAGTTTGTAAAAGGAGTCGCTCCGGTAAAACCCCAGCCGCTGGTGATTCAAGCCTTCGACGACCTGCGCCGTCCGATCACAGAACTTCTCGATTTCCGTCTTCCACTGGTACTTCAGGGAGGTGGGGGAGATGATGAGAACCTTGCCGATTTGGAAGAGTTTCACCATCAGTTCAACGGCGGCGATGGCCTGGATGGTCTTGCCCAGCCCCATGTCGTCGCCGAGCAGGCAGCGCCCCGTCCGAACGGCGAAGAGCGCCCCTTCCCGCTGGTATGGGTACAGGTCGGTCTTGAGCAGCCCATCGAAGAGGGGGCTATCGATGCCTTCCGGCAGCCGCGCATCCACGACGGCCCGCCGGTGGACGGCGTCCTGACATTCGGCGACATAGGCCATCACGTCGTCGTAGCAGCGCACCTCGTGGCCGTTGCGGCGCGGGATTGCTTCCAGAAACGTGTGGAAATCAAGCAGGCGATCCTCCAGCAGAACCCCCTGGCTGTCAAAATATTTCCCGGCCAGGTCGGACAGTTCTGCGGGGGCCTCCTCTCCCGCCCTGAACCGGATCTCCCGCTTCAAGCCGCTGCTCAGCCAAACCTCGGACCACGGCGGGGTGAATCCTTCCAGCAACCGCTTTTCCGCGCCGGGCTGCTGTGACAACTTCGCGAGGGTGAATTCGATATGCTTGCAGGTGCCCAGGTTGTTGATGCGGTAATCGGGGCAGGAGCAGTAATTCATCCCCGGCGCCTTGCCGCGGATCGCGATTTTGTAAGTTTTCCCCGACTCCGGATTGGTCAGGGCAAACTCGGAAAAGATGGGATGACCACCGACATTTTTCAGGACGAAGGGCTGCTGCTCGCCGAACTGCCTCCGCAGGGTGCGCTGCCAATCTTCCAGTGCGACGTCTTCCGGTTTGTGGGTCCGGGAAAGTTTTGGCGGCGACGGGATTGTTTTTGCCTTTTCAAAGGAGTTCTGATGGGTTGCCGGTTCCCTCCCGTCCGGTTCCACACGGCCGTCCATCTCCCCACGGGGCAGCGATTTCATTTTGGAGACGAGTTCGACTGTGCTTTTGAATTTCATGCAGCACTATCCTCTAATAGTTTAATATCACTATGCTTTCTACAATAATATCCCGCAATCAGCGAAACGGCAGCAAGAATAAAATGGAACAACTTCAATTTTCCGTCGCAGCCTTTTCGCGGGGCGCTCGTTTCGGTTACGGGAGAACCTTCATCGATTTGATGACGACCGCTACGTCCGGGACATCCCGAAAACCCTTCTGCATGCCGGTTTTGACGGCGGCGATCTTGTCCACGACCTCCATCCCCTCAGTGACTTTCCCGAAGACCGCATACCCATACCCCTGCTGCGTCTTGTCACGGTGGTTCAGGGCGCCATTGTCAACCACATTGATGAAAAACTGGGCCGTGGCTGAATCGACCACCATGGTGCGGGCCATGGCGAGCGTGCCGCGCAGGTTCTTCAGGCCATTGTCCGCTTCATTCTTGATCGGCGGGTTGGTCTGTTTCTGGTTCAGGTCGGCTGTAAAGCCTCCGCCCTGAATCATGAAGCCGGGAATGACCCGGTGGTAGATGGCGCCGTCATAGAAGCGGCTGCCGACATAGTCCAGGAAGTTTTTCACAGAAATTGGCGCCTCCTTGGCGAAGAGCTCCAGTTTCACGTTTCCCAGGCTGGTTTCCATGAGTAGCACAGGGTTTTTGGCCGCGAGTTCGGCGGCGCCCGCGATACCGGCGCAGAAAATCGGAAGACCGCAGGCCAGGATGATCAGAAATTTTTTCAGCATTGTTTTCCTCCTTGAAGTTGAATATGTTGGCATCTCTTCCGGCATAATGGTTGGCCTTCAGCCGCTCCGCCACGAGAACAATTCTCCCACAGCGCGCATAAGGGTGGTCTTGCCGGATTGTCTCGGACCAAATATCAGGATAATCTTCCCCTTGCCAATCCGCTCCGCAATGCGATTTTCGATGAGCCGGGATACAGTTAATTGAGTTTTCATGCGAGCGATTTATATTAATGGTTCGGTTTTGTCCACGCAATTCATACCACAGCCGCAGGTTGAATCTGTAAGATTGAACCCGCCCTGATATACATGTTGATCCGGGCATCCCTGGATATTTTCATCAAGGGTAGTTTGAACATCATGACCGGCGATTTGAAAAAGATGCTGTGTCGAGCAAAAGGGAAACTCATATTCCACCCAATAGCTCATGTATTCTGAACAGCAGATAGAAAGGAACGGAAAAGAGTGTGAACTTCTTTCCATTGAGAGTTGTAATCCTTTCAGTTCTCATATTCCCGGAGTAGATCCTGAGGGCAAAATCACTTCGGCTTTCATCCATAAAATTATGCAGCGACCGCAAAGTCCCGTTCTTGCCGGATTTTACCTCCACCGGAATAAGCCGGTCATTGATAACCATCAGATAATCGACTTCTGAAGTTGCGCCCTTTTGCTCACGATACCAGTAATGAAGGTTCGCGTTTTTACTTGTGTTAAGCGCCAGCAACGTCTGTCCGACAATCTGCTCGCCTACTTGTCCATGATATACGGCGTTGATATCATCCATCATGGCGATTTCGGATCGCAGGCCCGTTTGGTAATTTACCAGCCCTGTATCGAGATGCAGAAGCTTGGGGGATTTCTTGAGATTGCTCATCAGGGGCATCTGCTTTGACGATGACGCAAATACTCGACTGATAAGCATTGCTTTTTCCAGCACATCAAAGGCTTCACTCATCTCTCTGCTGCGGAAGTTCGATTCCCCGAATTTTACGTATTTAATCTGCAGGCCGACATATTTTGAGGCATGTTCGATAATGTGTTGGATGTATTTTGTCTTCGCCGCGCTTGCATATTTGGAGACGTCATCCCGTAATCCTGTGAGAATAGATTCATAGACCGGATCGACATCGATAAACGACTGGGTCTCCGCATACCGCGCTACCGCCTCCGGCATCCCGCCAACCAGTAGATACCCGTGGAACTTTTTCATCATCATTTTGTGAATTTCTTCGGGGATGACAGTGTCTGGCTTGACCGACGCAATGTAGTTTTGCGCCTCTGTTTCACTCTGCGCGGCAAGAAACTCATCGAATGTTGCCGGATGAAGATAGCAATATTCCACCCTTCCGACAGGAAATGAAAACCCCTCTGACTTCAGCTTGACTTCCAACAGAGAGCCCGCCGCAACCACGTGAAGATCCTGCATTTCTTCATAGAAATAACGAAGCTGATTCATGGCGATGGCCGAATTTTGCACCTCATCAATGAAAATGAGCGTAGAGCCGGGCGTGATCTTTTTATTGAATTTCAATTGGATAAGCTGGAGCAGATCCTGAACAGGATGCATACGGGCAAAAAGGGCAGCGTTATCTTCGAGTTCCAGATTGATGTAGATATACGTTTTAAACGCCGCGCTACCGAATTGATGAACGGCGGAAGTCTTGCCAACCTGTCGAGCGCCTCGAATAACAAGCGGCTTTCTTCCCTTCTTGTTTTTCCACGCAAGCAGTAATGTTTCTATATTCCTGCGGAACATGTCACAGATCCTAACCTATTATGTTACATTTATGTAACATAATATAACCAATCATCCGGCATATTCAGCGAATTTATTCCGGGGACACAATACTATTTTCCGGCTTGCTCTTCACTGGCCTGCCCCGCTTCCCAGGCTTTAGTGTGCGGCCGGTCAAGTGTTCAAGCGATTCGATGAATGATGGACCTCCCGCCGGGCGGCCTGTTCTCGTGGCCAGACGAAGTGCTTCCGGTTGCCGATCTTCCGAATCCGCAAAGAATGCCTGCCAATCCTCAACAAGGCCGAGCAAAGTCCGGTCTGTAAGCAGGATATCCGTTTCGGCTTGGCCGGTATGATAGGCGGCGCTCGACCAGGGATAGTCCGCGGCTGCCTTGACCATGCCGGCACGAACGGGGTTGGTTTCCACGTAATGCGCGGCAGCCATCAGGTGGCGCTCATCGAGCACACAGGAACTGAATCTCCCCTGAAAAAGATAGCCGCGCACGCCATCGGCAAAATTCTTCATGCGGGTATATTTGCGGTGGGCCTCTCCAAAACCTCGGGCAAAAGATGCCTCTTCCTTAGGCACGGCAATGAAGTGGACGTGATTTGTCATGAGGCACCAGGAGAGAATTTCTACCCCGAAACG
>CAIUXU010000287.1 GCA_903903205.1 uncultured Syntrophobacterales bacterium | reverse complement strand
GCGTTCCCCTCGCGCGGGGCAGAGGATGATGTTCTGGCCGGCCAGAGACGGGGCGTCCGGTCCGAAGAGGGGATGGCAGCCAATCACCTCCGACCGGGATGCAGCAAGCATCGCCCGGACCGGTTCCTCCTTCAGCGAGGTAAAATCCATCAGGCGCGCATCTTCCGGAAGAAGCGGGCCAACCTCGTGGATCACATCGATTGTTGATGCGATGGGAACAGCAACGATGACAACACGGCAGGCAGCCGCAAGCTCCGGGAGGGGCATCCCCGTGCTTCTTCCCGTGACATGGACGGGATAACCCTCCCCCGCAAAAAAGGTGGCGAACCATTTGCCGATGCCTCCGGTCCCGCCGATGATGCCGATTGCGCAATCTTTCATCTGATTCCCTTATCTGAGACCTTTGCACAACTCCCTTATTCGTCACCCCGGCGAAAGCCGGGGTCCAGAAGGTTTTGAAAAGACTGGATGCCGGCTTTCGCCGGCATGACGATTTACCGCGTTTCAGGAGAAATTCAACAATCCTCTATCTGTTATAGATCGCCCGTTGACGGAGGAGATGATCCGCGATGACGATGCAGACCATGGCCTCGCAGACCGGGATGATCCGCGGAATGACCGAGACGTCGTGGCGGCCTCCGATGGTCACGACGGCGGGATTTCCGAGGAGGTCCACCGTCTCCTGCGGCCGGGCGATCGAGGGGATCGGTTTGCATGCCGCCCGGATAACGATCTCGCTCCCGTTTGTGATTCCCGCGAGGATCCCTCCGGCGTGGTTTGTTCGAAAGCCTTCCGGTCCGATGGGGTCGTTGCAGGCAGACCCGGTCATTCTTGACGCCGCGAAGCCTGCCCCGATTTCGACCCCCTTGACGGTTCCGATTCCCATGATCGCGCCCGCCAAGTCGGCGTCGAGCTTCGAGAAAACAGGCTCGCCGAAACCCGGTGGGCATCCCCGAACGACGATCTCCACGATCCCGCCAAGCGTATCCCCTGTGGCCCTGGCCTCCTCCAGTTTCTGAACCATTTTCCGCTCCGCCTCCGGGTCGGGGCAGCAAAGGGGGCTTGCCGGGGTCGTGGCAGCGGAAATGAAACCGGGACCGATGGAGATTCCGCCCAGTTCCAGTGTGAAGGAGAAGACTTCAATCCCCGCCTGACCGATGACTTTCCGGGCGACGGCCCCGGCGGCGACACGGCCTGCCGTCTCCCGGCCCGAAGCGCGGCCTCCGCCTCTGTGGTCCCTGATCCCGTACTTTGCCTGGTAGCTGAAGTCCCCGTGGCCGGGGCGGAAGAGGTTACGGAGTCCGTCGTAGGCGCTTTCGTCGGCGTCCCGGTTGCGGATCAGAAGCGAAATGGGCGTCCCCGTCGTTTTGCCCTCAAAGAGGCCGGAGAGGATTTCGACCCGGTCCTCCTCACGGCGGGGGCTGGCCGACGGCAGCCCGCCTGGCCGTCGCCGGTCGAGTTCTTTCTGGATCTCCGCCGCGGAGAGATCAAGCCGTGGCGGGCAGCCATCAATCACGGCCCCAATCGCCGGACCGTGGGATTCCCCCCAGGTGGTTACCCGAAACAGTGTGCCGATGGTGTTTCCGGACATGGCCTCTTCTCCTTCAATTTAACCAATTCCCGTGCGGAATTTCGGAATTATCAAGTGCGCCGGCCTGGGGAAACCGCTTCCGCAGGTCGACGCAGATCGCCTCTGCGACCGATCCAGGCCCCATTCCCGTCGTATCGACAGCAAGGTCTGCGAGGCTGCGGTAAAGCGGTTCCCGCTCCGCCAGCACCTCTTCAATTTCAGCGATGCTGGACGCCTTTGTCAAGGATGGCCGTTCGTTCCCGTTCGCCTCATCTTTTCCCATCCTTGCGGCGATTGTCGCTGCGGTGGCGATCAGCCAGACAAAGACACCGTTTCCTTTCAAGATTTCGACGTTTCGGGAGTCGAGGACCGCGCCTCCCCCCAGGGCGAAGACACCGTGATCCATGCCGGAGAGTTCCCGGATCACCGCCCTTTCTTTCTGGCGAAAGGCGTCCCACCCCTGTTCGGCGACGATTT
>CAIUXU010000286.1 GCA_903903205.1 uncultured Syntrophobacterales bacterium | reverse complement strand
GCGGATACGGCCGCGCCCATGAATCCCAAGGTCAAGGAGATGATTGCCTCGGCCAGAGCAGCGATAAAAATGGTTACTCCCGAGGTGGTTAAAACCGCCATTGACTCGAAGGAAAAAGCTATATTCCTTGATGTCCGCGATGCAGGTGAATTTGCAGCCGGTCACCTTCCCGGCTCAATGAATATCTCCCGTGGCACCCTGGAGTTTAATGTGTTCGGTAAGATTCCCGATCAGAACGTGAAAATCTACGTCTACTGCAAGACGGCCGCTCGCTCAGCAATGGCCACCAAAACCCTGAACGATCTGGGATTCAAGAATGCCGTCCTAATGGACGCTCCGTACGAAAATTGGGTCAAAGCCGGCTACCCGGTTGAACGTTAAGATAGCGTGGCGATATAGAATCATTGAGACAGCGGGGGTGCTCGGAGATCATCCGGGCGCCTCTGCCCCTCCTGTGAACTTTTTTTGAGGATGGAATACCCGGCAATATGCAAACAAAGCCCTTGAAAATATCACGGCGGAGTTTCTTACAGGGATCCGCAGTGACTGCCGGCGCCCTCTCTATGGGGCTCCTCGATTTCCAAAGTTGGGCCAAGGAGAGCGCCCAAACCCCCGTCACCCGAATTCCCACCATCTGCGGCGGGTGCGGAAATCGTTGTGCCATCTTTGCTTTTGTGAAAAACGGGCGTATCTGGAAGGTTGAAGGCAATCCGGAGGCCAATGGCAACCAGGGCGTTCTCTGCCCAAAAGGCCACGGATATATTCATGATTTGTATAATCCCAATCGCATCCGTTCCCCCCTGAAAAGGGTAAACGGAAGTTTTCAGGCCATCTCGTGGGAGCAGGCTTACAAGGAGATCGCCCAGAAGATCAACCTCATCCTGCTGGACAACGGCCCCGAATCGATCTTTTGGGTCAATTATCCCCAGTCCAACCAGGCGTACGCGCTTCGGCTCATGCACTCCATGGGCAGTCCCCACTATTTCACCCACGGATCCACCTGTTTTACCGCCCGAAACGCCGCCTGGAATTTCACCGTGGGGAAGCTTCCCTCCAATGATCTCGCCAATTCGCGGTTTATCATGATCGTCGGGCGAAATCCCGCCGGCGGGATCGATCTCGCACAGGTCAAGGATATCGTCAAGGCAAAGGAAAAGGGCGCCAAGGTGGTCGTTGTTGATCCGCGGCACAATGAAACCGCGATCCTGGCCGACGAATGGCTCCCCGTCAAACCGGGAACGGATCTGGCACTGCTCTTGGCGATGATCAATGTCATGGTAGAAGAAAAACTGTATGACAAGGCATTTGTCGCAAACAACACCGTTGGGTTTGCGCAACTGGAAGATGAGATCATCAATTACCCCCCCCAGTGGGCGGAAAAAATATGCGACATTCCCGCAGAGACCATTATCCGCCTTACCCGGGAGATGGCCCACGAAAAACCGCACGCCCTCATCCACCGGGGCTATCACGGCGCGATCGGCGCCCAGTACCTGAACAGCTTCCAGACCGCCCGAGCCCTTGCCATCGCAAACGCCCTCCTCGGAAACATCAATCGGAAAGGGGGAATCTATTTCCCCGAATCGGCCGAGCTGGGGGAGCTGCAACCCGCCCATCCGGCGCCGGCCGGCCCCGCCGGTCCGAAGGCCGATGGAACGGGCATCCCGGGAAGATACCCGCTGGGTTCTTACGGCGACGGGATATCCCATGCCATCCCTGAACTGGCCCTGCGGGGTGTATTGAAGTGCGGCTTTGTCTATCACCATAACCCCCTCAGAACGAACCCCAACCCCAAGCGGGTCATCGCCGGCTACAAGAAGCTGGACCTTCTTGTGGTCATCGACCCCGTTCTCTCGGAAACAGCCTCGATTGCCCACTATGTGCTGCCCGGCACTTTCTATCTTGAAGCGAATGAAGCCGTGGATACCAAACATTACGGCAAGAGGGCGCAGGTCACTATCCCGCAGAAGGTCGTCGAACCCCTGTTCGATTCGCGGTCCGGTTTCCAGATCATCGTCGATCTGGCCAGCAATCTCGGTATCGGCAAGTATTTCAATTTCACACTGGATCAAGCAAATGAGCTGCGGCTGAAACCGCTGGGGGTAACTTTAAAGGATCTGAAGGCCAGAGGCATTTTGCCGGTTGGGCAAACGTGGAAGGAGGGGTTCGGGAAACTGGGGACTCCGTCGGGAAAAGTGGAGCTCGCTTCATCAGCGCTTGAAAATCTCGGTTACCCGGCAATCCCCCGCTGGGAGGCGCCGCTGGTATCGCCTGATGATAAAGATCCTCACTCGTTCCGCCTGATCCACGGCAAACAGGCCATTCACACCCACGCGATGACGGCCAACCAGCCCTATCTGATGGCCATCAGCCGCAGGTACGACATGATCCGGTTGCTGATCAACCGCAAGAGGGCGGAAAAGATTGGCCTGAAGGATGGGGATGTGGCGGAAATCAAATCCCTGGTCGGCGAAGGAAAGATCCGCGTGAAGTTGACCGAAGGTCTCCATCCTTCCTGCGTCTGGCTCCCGAGCGGTTACGGAATTTTTTCAAAGTACCTGACGACGGCCTATGATCAGGGATTATCCTACAACGATTTCCTCCCGACACTGTTCGATCCCACCGTGGGTCACGCCATGTCCTCGGAGGTGATCGTGCAGGTGAAAAAGGCGTAAAAGGACGAATATGGCAAGGTACGGGATGGTCATCGATGAGACGAAATGCGTCGGCTGTTATGCTTGCCGCGTCGCCTGTCAAAATCAAAATCACCTGCGCGAGAATGAAGCCTACAACTACCTTGAAGAGCGGGAATTCGGACAATTCCCCCATTTCAACCGGGAGTTTCTACCCATCCAGTGCCAGCATTGCGACAATCCGCCCTGCGTGTCGGTATGCCCTACGGGTGCATCCCACAAGAGGAAGGACGGGGTGGTTCTGGTCAATGAAAAGGATTGCATTGGCTGCAAGTACTGCATTGCCGCCTGCCCCTACAACGTGCGCATCATCAAGCAGGAGGGGTACATCGAAAAGTGCCGCTTCTGCATCGACTTTGTGGAAGAAGGCGGCAAGCCCGCCTGCGTGACCACCTGTATGACCGGTGTTCGCATGTTTGGAGATTTGGACGATCCCACAAGCGCTATTGCACAATTCATCGCCAGGAATGGGCATCACCTGAGGGTATTAAAAAGGGAGATGAACACCAAACCACGCATTTTATACCGGAAGGCCTGAAAGTGATAACCAACTCAGAGAAAGAGCGATTTTGTACTTTTGCCGCATCACTGCTGGCCCCTCCGGAAGTGGCCATGGTGGATGACCTGCGGCAGGCCGAACTCCAACCTCTGATCGAGTTATATGTCCGCGAGTGGGGCGGTGACGGGCAGTTGCCATCGGTATGGATCAAGGATGCAGGCCGGGAAGATTTTCTTCCCATCTTGCGGGGTGAATACGAGCGCCTTTTCGGCCAGTGGGAAGGGGAGAAGATTTCCCTGGTGGAATCCACCTACAAGACCTGGACCACGGACAAGGAGTGCCGAATGGTTTTTGCAGTGTCCAAAGGTCTTTTCATGGGGGATTGCGCGCTTCACATGCTGGAAATCTACCGGCAATTGTCCCTGGAGATTCCGGAACAGTTCCAAGGCATGCCCGATCATCTCATTCTCGAGCTGGAACTTCTCGCTCTCCTGTATAAATCGGCATCGAATGAGCAGATTGAACAGTTCATCGGGGATCATCTGGACTGGGTTCCCGATCTTAAGGAAACACTGGAAAAATCGAGTCCTCATCCATTCTACCGGAACGTCGTCGAACTTCTCTGTCTCTTTTTGAAAAATGAAACAATAACCGGAAAGGTGAAATATCATGGACCGAAGAAGATTCATTGAATTCGGCATCGCCGCCCTGTCGGTGAGCCTCTTCTCATTACTTGCAGGCTGCAGCAAAACGGAGACGGCGCCAAAGCTGGGAAACCAGGGAAAATTGTGGAACCTGGCCGTGACGACAGAGAAGTCGAATGAACCGGTGGAGTTTGCCTATCCGAAAAACACGCCTGCTTTTTACCGGGATGCCTCTTTGGGAAAAGCAGATCCCAACTTCAAACCCAAAACTGGGGGTGGGTGAAGCTGACAAGGATTCGCCGGCGGCGAATCGAAGTATGAAGTATGAAAAGAAAAGAAAGAAAGTAGGGTGCGTTAGGCGCTTCGCCGTAACGCGCCGAATGAAGTATGAAGTTTCCTGTTTCAGTTTTTTTTCATACCTCATAATTCATACTTTTTTTAGGAGCATGGCATGGAAGGAACAACCTTTATTTTCTGGAACTGGACGGTGGCGGTTTACCTTTTTGTCGCCGGGGTAAGCGCCGGCGCCTTTGCCATATCCGCCCTTGCTTATTTCCTTGGCGAAGAAAAATATCAGGAGATCACCCGGATCGGGGCGTATATTGCACCCTTTCCGCTGATGCTCGGACTCCTTTTCCTCATTTACGACCTGGAACGACCGAATCTCTTCTGGAAGCTGATGGTTACACTACAGCCTCATTCGATCATGTCCCTCGGGGCCTGGCTTTTGCTGCTCTTTTCCGTGCTTAGTTTTGTTTACTTCTACCTTTGGCTTCCCGACCGCGTTGATATCGTCGAATGGCTCCGGAAAACTCCAGAAAGTTTGGATAAATGGGCGATTGTCCGCTGGTTCAAGACGAGCCCGTTCCTGGAAAAACTGCACCGGAAAAACCTCAACAGGCTTCGGGGATGGGTCGGCATGGCCGGCATCCCGGTCTCGCTGCTGGTAGGCATCTACACCGGCGTTCTCTTGGGTGCACTCGTCGCCCGGCCCTTCTGGAACAACCCGATGCTGCCCATGCTCTTTCTGGTGTCGGCCCTGAAAACCGGTACTGCCTCGATCTGCCTTGTCGGCTGTGTCATTAAAGGTATCGGCGGGATGAGTCGGCAACAGATCGAAACCAATAAATTCATCATTCATTCCATCGATTTTTTTCTGATGATTCTATCGATCATCGCGCTCATCCTGTTTGTTTTCGGCCTTTACGCCTCCCCCGGAAGCTCGGCGGAAGCCGCCGGTCTGATCATGGGCGGGGAATTTACCTTTCTCTTCTGGGGTCTTGCCGTCGTCGTGGGAGTCCTGCTTCCGCTTGCCCTGGAAGTTTACGAACTAATCCCCCATTTCATCAGCCGTGTGACAATGCGTGCACACAACCCTTGGATTTCCGGCGTGGTAACCGTGTCGGTTCTTGCGGGAGGTTTCGTCTTGCGGTACGTGGTCGTCTACGCGGGACAGGTGGCAAAGATCGGCCCGATGTAATGGGGGCCGGGTCATTTTCCCCCTTTCCCCGCGCAGCCCTTGTCACTGGTAACTTACGGCATGAAAGCCGACGCTAAACCAAAGAAGAGTTTCCTGCCT
>CAIUXU010000285.1 GCA_903903205.1 uncultured Syntrophobacterales bacterium | reverse complement strand
TATCTGGATTCCGGCTTTCGCCGGAATGACGGTTGCTGGGCATTTTCGACTTTTGACGAGAGCATCAAGAATAAGAACTGTTTTTTTCGCTGGTGGAGGATATGAAAAGAGGTTTTGTATGTCAAGGGAATTTTATCATAATCCGCCGTCGCCTTCCCTCGAAATTTGGCAGCGCGGGTGTAAGCTTTCAACAATCCGCCATGTCCGGACATCGCTCAAACGGGGCAAGCTTGATCCTGGATGGTAACAGGGACGCGGGAAGCCAGGCTTGCGATGAGAAGCAACGGGTTGTCGAAGAGGGCGTCGGAAGCGGGTATCGGTGGACGGCGAAGAACGATAAGCGTGCAGCCTGCCTGGGCAGCCGCGTCCAGTTTGGCTTCGATGCCGCCGGCCCGGCCACTCTCCTTGGTAACCATTACGCCAATCCCGAATCTGTGGATGGCGGCAAGGTTCTCTGTCACGGAAAAGGGGCCGCGCCCGGCGATGATCCGATCTTCCGGAATGGCTGCCGCCCGGCAGGCGGCAAGTGATTCCGGGGCGTCGAGAACGCGCACAGCGAACGGGATGCCGGTTCGGCGGGCAGCTTCCGTGTAGGGGGTAAGATTCCGGGAACCCGTCGTCAGGAGAACCGGGCGGCCGGAGGCAAAAGCCATTTCGGCTGCCTCGGCATGATCGGCGGCAAAACGGACATTGCTTCCCTGGGTCAGCGCGTCGGGCCGTCGGAAGACCAGGCAGGGTATCCCGATGCGCTTTGCCGCGTTGTGCGCGGCCAGGTGGACGGCCGCTGCGTAGGGATGGGCGGCGTCCACGATTGCCCGGATGCCATGTTCCTTTCCGAGCGCGACCATCCCCTCTTCATCGAGGTGTCCCGCCCGCCGGGAGATCCTTGGGTGGTCGCCGATCGCGAGGGGGGTTTCCGTCGCCGTTGAGACGAGAACCGTGTATCCGGCTTCGGCGAGGCCGGCGGCGATGGGGGCCGTTTCACTCGTGCCGCCGATGAATAAAATCATACCCCGTATCCTCTGGGGGTGACAAACCATTCGGCGATCCGCTTTGTGGACCGATTTCCAATGATGACGACGCTCCGCATCGCGATCGGGAGTTCAAGAAAGTGGTCCAGATCGGAAAAAATGATCTGTTCTTCCGGCGAGCCCACCGCAGTTCCGACACCTACGGGGGTGGTCCCCGGCCTGTGGCGGCGGAAGATCACCGCCGCCTCGTCCAGTTGACGGGTGCGTTTCTGGGATCGGGGGTTGTAGATCGCGACAACCAGGTCGGCGGCCGCGACCGCCTCCAGCCGCCCGCGGATCGTCTCCCAGGGGACGAGGAGGTCGCTCAGGCTCAGCGTCGCGAAATCGCACATGAGCGGCGCCCCGAGGCGGGCGGCAAGAGAGTTTGCGGCTGAGACGCCGGGGATGATCTCGATCGGGACAGCGATCCCCTCGGAGGCGGCGATCTCCAGAACAAGGCCGGCCATCCCATAAACGCCGGGATCTCCCGAGGAGACGAGCGATACGATTTCCCCTGCCGCCGCCCGCGCCAACGCCATTCGACACCGCTCCAGCTCGCGGGTCATCCCTGTGGCGATCCGTTCCTTCCCCTCCGTCAGATCCCGGATGAGCTCCATGTAGTGTGTGTATCCAGCAACGACCGAACTTTTCGCGATCGCCTCCTCGGCCCTCCGGGTCCGGTCTAACGGACCACCGGGGCCAATTCCGACCACGAAAAGCCTTCCCGGGTGGGAACGATCTCGATTTCGTTGAATGTTTTCTTTTGACAAATGAATCGGAGCCTCCTTCTTTTCGGCTGATGTCACTGCATTGGTCCGGGACTTGTTCCTGCCGTGGCTTGAATCGGGAATTATCCGCCGGCGACGGGCGGGAAGAGGGCGATCACGTCACCATCTTCGATGACGGTGTCGATGTGGTGCAGCGAGGCGATGTTCCTGCCATTTTTGAGAATGATAACGTATGGTTTCAGCTCCGCCCCGGCATCGAAGAGTTTTTCCTGGAGAGTGGGATGGGCTTTGCAGAGACCTTTCAGCAGCCCACCCACCGTCTCCCCGTCCGGCAGGGAAATCTCTTTTTCCCTGATCCCGATGATCTCCCGGAAGTTGGCAAATGTCCTGAGTGTGATCTTCATATAACTTCCGATAAAACAGCCCCTCACGCCCGGCCTTTTTTAGTCGGGCACGAGGGGCTGTTCAACAAACGTTCAGAGCCCCAGTTCCGCCTTCTTCTCCTTCGTCGGAACGCCGTCCTTGTCCCACCCGCGCAGGGTGTAGTACTCGGGCAGCATCTGGCTGAGCTTACTTACCTCTCCCTTGCAGGGTCCCGCCGGCAGGGGGTCATTCAGCATCCGCGGCGGCAGTGTGTCGTCCTTCGCCGCAAGACCGGCCTTCATGTTGAAGAGCCTTTCCATATTCCAGATCCGTTCTCCCGCCTTCATGAACTCTTCGGTGGAGTAGGGAACACCGGTTGCTGTACTGACGAGGGCCGCAAGTTCATCCCCCCCTATGCCGAATGTGGTGAAAAGACACATTCCGGATGAATCCAGCGCCGCTGTCAGGTTCTGGAAGATGATCGTCCACTGCGCCTTCCCTTCGGTGGTAAGGTTGTCCATCTTGATGGGATTGCCGAGGATCTCCACCGCGGTCATGTACCCGCGGACATGGCAGCCACCGCGATTGCTGGTCGCATAGTTCAGGCCGATCCCCTGGACGGCCCGCGGGTCGTAGGCGGGCATGTCCTGTTTCTTGGCCGTCATGGAATATTCCGCATGGCCATAGCTCTCCGCAAGCCGGTAGCTTCCCAGGGCCAGCTTCTTCCCGAACCCCTCGCCGGCGCCGGTCAGGCGGGTCATCTCGACCACCGCTTCTGCGTTTCCAAAATTCAGTGCAATCCCGCCGGTATCCTTCGTTGTGATGATCCCGTTTTCGAAAAGGTCCATCGCGCAGGCGATTGTCGTCCCCATGGAGATCGCATCCATGCCGTACTCGTTGCAGAGATAGTGGGCTTTGGTGACGGCGTCCAGATCGTCCACACCGCAGTCCGGTCCGAACGACCAGGCTGTTTCATACTCCGGCCCTTCACCGAAGCCGGCGTATTTCGGGTTGGTGATCCGGGTCGCCCGGCCGCAACTGATGATGCAGGAGAAGCATCCCCTCGGTCGGGTAAGGATATTCTTCGTCAGGGATTCGCCGCCGACCTTGTCCGCCGTGGCAAAGACCCCTTCCCTAAAGTTTCGTGTTGGTAATCCACCGCTTTCATTAAGGATATTGATAAGGACATCGGTTCCGTACATTCGGAGCCCGCCGCCCCCCACCGGATGCTTCTTGATCATATCGGTGGCCTTGAGCATCGCCTCGCGGAAGGCCTTCGCATCCGCCACGCGGACCGCCCCGGTCCCCCGGACTGCAACGGCTTTGAGGTTCTTCGATCCCATCACGGCGCCGACGCCGGTCCGCCCTGCTGCGCGGTTGCACTCGTTCATGATGCTGGCGAACAGGACCATCCTCTCTCCCGCCGGACCGATACAGGCGACCGACGCCTCTTCGTCCGTGGCGGCACGAATCGCTTCGGTTGTCTCCGGCACCGCTTTCCCCCAGATTCCCGCTGCGTCGCGGATCTCCACCGCCGCATCGTTGATCCAGAGATAGACCGGTTTTTTGGCCTTGCCTTCGATGATGATCAGATCATACCCCGCATACTTCAGCATCGGGCCAAAGACTCCTCCCGAACTGGAGGCGGCAATCGTGCCGCCGAGCGGCCCTTTGGTGACCACGTTGTAGTGAGCGGCCGAGGGGGCGTTTGTCCCCGAGAGGGGGCCGGCGGCGAAGATGAGTTTGTTGTCGGCGCTCAAGGCATCGATCTTCGGATCGATCTCGTTTATGAGGATGCGGCTCCCCAGTCCGCGGGCGCCGATGTACTTTTTGGCGAGCTCGCGATCCAGCGCTTCCTTCTTTATGGACCCGTCAGCCAGATTGACTCTTAAAATCGTGCCTATCCATCCGTGCATATCACTTCACCTCCTCAAAAGTCTTCTTGAAACCCGTTGCCATTGCCCGTTTCCTCGCGCGGGCGGCGTCGGTTTCATCCACGTATTCAAGGGCGGCGGTGGGGCAGGAAGGCACGCACTGAGGATCGCCGTCGCACAGATCGCATTTGACGATCCGGCGTTTCTGTGTTTCGTAAACAACCGCCCCGAAAGGGCAGGCCATCGTGCACATCCGGCAGCCGATACATTTCGCTTCGTCCCAGGCGACCCGGCTGGCGACCGGTTCGGCGTACATGGCGGCGGTGGGACAAACCGCCACGCATGGGGCGTCTTCGCACTGCTGGCAAGCGGTCGGCATCGAAAATCCCTCCATCTCCCAGGAAAAAACCTTGATCCGGGAGGTGTGGGGCCGAAACTCGCCGTCGTGGTGGAAGGAGCACGACAGGGCGCAGTTTTGGCAGCCCGTACAACGGTCAGGATAAATCATCAACATCTTGGTCATGGTTTTTATCTCCTTTGCTCATCAGAAGTTCATACCCGTTTTCCGCGAACCCTCTCCTGTTCTGTCGAAATCACCTCCCTTGCATAAATGGGATAACCATTTTCATCCGGTAACATGCAATAAAAAACCCGTTCTTTTCTCAGGAGCGGGTCTTTGATAGCGTGGTCCAGATTTCCCTCCAGTGTGGTCATATCGGATGGAACTTGTCCCCCAACAGCATTTTCAAGTCTATGACATGTGCTATCACGATTGTTTCCTGAAATCTACATATTTTTCTTCGATCATTCCCGCGCATCAGGCTGGAATCTGGGTCTCCTTCTTCAGAAGCAACCGCTCTCTTCACCGGCAAAGAATTTATCTTGCCTACAGCGGGGAAAAGATTTAATGATTGTCGCAAAGAGACGCTGGGTGGCTCTGAACAGCGGATTGGAAGATAAACCCGCTGCAGCACGAGCAGCAAGAAAAGCAAAGCAGATCGGGGAATAAAACGCACCGGGGTGCGGAAAACGAAAGGAGAAAAATATGCCCATAATTATTGTTGAAGCGGACGAAGGAAGAACCATCGAACAAAAGCGGGGACTTGTTAAGGACATTACCGAAGCTGTTTGCAAGAATTTCAAAGTTGAGCCACCGACTGTTACTGTTCTCATTCACGAAGGGAAAAAGGAAAATCGTGGGAAAGCCGGAAAATTGGCTATTGATTGAGTGGTCATTATAGACAACCAGATAAAGCCAACTTGCAGAAACCCCGGACCTGTTTCTGGGGTTTCTTTTTTTTACATTGATGCAATATTGACGACCTCGTCAAAAGTCGTCATACCGGTGAAAACCGGTATCCAGTGTTATTGCATTGCCTTGAAACCTCTGGATTCCGGTTTTCACCGGAATGACGATTGCCGGGCATTTTCGATTTTTGAC
>CAIUXU010000284.1 GCA_903903205.1 uncultured Syntrophobacterales bacterium | reverse complement strand
CGACAACCGGCCGGATATTTCTGCGCACCTTTTCCATCCTCACAATGCCGTACCGGGCCATCGTATTGAGGGTACGGGAAAGGTTACTGCTGCTCCGTCCAGTTGCCACTTCCAGCTCCTTGAGTGATTCCGGTTTCCGCTCCAAGATGGTTTTCAGCAGCAACTGGTTCTCATTGCTGAGAACCTGCGCCATGGATCGCACCGATTCAAACCAGATTTTTGGCTCATCGGCTCGCGGCTGGTATTCCCCCCGGGCGATGGCAAGGGATCGCGTTTTGTAATCCTGATAGGGCATGATGCCGATGTGGAGCACTTTCTGAGCCATTTTTTTCCCTTTCATTTCTCTCCCATGATCCGCTCGACCTCGCGCCAGAAATCCGTCCACTTAGATCACCTTCCACCAAGGTACAGCCAGCACCCGACGAGTCAGAGGAAAGACGTCGTCACCGCCGTGAAGCAGCAATGCCCCGTCCACGAGGTCGGGGTATTCGTCGAGGAAGGCTTCCAGCCCCTTGGCGTCGGTGGTTGTGACACGGGAGGCAGCTTTGATCTCAATGGGCAGCAGCCGGTCTGGCGTTTCAATAACGAAATCCACTTCGATCCCCGTAGCCGTGCGCCAGTAGAGCACTTCGGGGCGGCGCGCCTGCAGATCACGCCAGGCCAAAAGGTCTGTGAGCACCAGGTTTTCCAGATGCGCCCCTCTCGGTTCGCTCTCCCCGGCCAGAAAGAGGGCAAGCCCCGTGTCGCTCCAGTAGAGCTTGGGCGACTTGATAAGCCGGAGGGTTCTGTTCACGGCATAGGGGGGAAGGCGAACGGCCTGATAGCTCGCCTCCATGAGGTTGAGGAAGCGGTGGACCTGCGGTTGGGCGATCCCTACGTCGCGCCCCAGTTCGGTCTGATTGACGAGGTTGCCGATACGCAGGCAGGCCGCCCGCATGAGGCGGCGAAAATCGGCGAGGTTCTCGACCGCACGCAGGGCCTGCAAATCCCGCTCCAGATAAGTCTGCACATAACCGGAAAACCAGAGAGCGCGATCATCTGCGCTGACGAGGCGGTGGGAAGGGACAGGCAAACCGCCCAGAACGGCGGCAGCGCGCCAATCTTCTGCCGGAACTACCTGGGCATCCAACACCTCGCGCCATCGGGAGAACGGCGCTGCGAGAAGCTCACTCCATGCTCCGGCACGACCCAGCCCCAGACGCTCGCGCCGGGTGAAGGGCCAGAGAGTGACATACACCGCGCGGCCGGCCAGGGTTTCACCTACTTGCTCCAACATCAACAGGTTGGCCGAGCCTGTGAGCATGAAACGGCCTGGGGTGTGCGCCGGGTCTGCATCTACGGCGCGTTTGACAGCGATGAGCAGGTCACGGGCGCGCTGCACCTCATCGAGGACCATACTGAAGGATCGCGCCACCACAGCCTCCGGTTCCGCCTCAGCCTGGACGCGCAGGTCGAAGTCGTCCAGAGTCAGATAAGGCCGCCCTTCCAGAAGTGGCAGTGAGCGCAACAGAGTGGTCTTGCCGGTTTGTCGGGCGCCGAGCAGCACCACCACCGGAGATATGAGGGCCGCCCGTTCGATGGCAGCGCCGGCGGCACGGGGCAGAACGAGATTTGGGGTCACGGTTTCCATGGATGTATGATTATCATACTTGAAAGAAATAAGCAACTGATTCTTCTCACGTCGGCGTATTTACCCACGCAAGCAGCTCGGCGAAATTGTAGTTCACGCTTGTCACGTCGAAGTTCCGGGCTCGCGCTGGAAGGGCTGTCTGGTATGCTGGACACGGGCGCCATACTCCCAAGAGGTAAATGGATGTCCCTGGAATATCCCAAAACAATAGTGTCCGGTGAATTGAAAATTCTTGCATTAACTGCGTCAATGACGTATAGTTACATCATGATCATCATTGAAACCCCAATATTCACCAGGCAGCTTTTTCCACTCTCTCCGACGAGGAATATCGCCTGTTTCAGGCAGCCCTGTTGGAACGACCTGATGCCGGAAAAGTCATTCCTGGTGGTGGGGGACTTCGTAAAGTGCGATGGGGATTGGAAGGGCGAGGCAAGAGTGGGGGTGTACGAGTAATCTACTACTGGTTTACTGGGTGGAGAACCATTTTGCTCCTGTTCATGTATCCGAAGAATGTTCAGGACAATCTGACCCAAGACCAACTAAAACAGCTCAAGAGGATTATTGAGGAGGAATACCATGAAAGATGAACTTTTTCAGGAACTGCTGGAAAGCGTAAAGCAAGGCGCGGCGATCATGAAAGGCACTATGCAGCCCTCTCGGTTGTTTGAATTCCCGGAAACAGAGGTTCGCGCTCTACGTGAGCAATTCGGTCTTTCTCAAGATAAGTTTGCTGCCCTTGTGGGAATAAGTGTTGGAACATTGAGAAACTGGGAACAAGGCCGCCGTAAACCAGAAGGCACGGCGCGCGTGCTTTTACGCGTGGCCTCCCGTCACCCTGAGGCTCTTTTGGACATTGGAAGGGGATCTCAATGATAAATAGTACTATGTCCCCGGAATATCCCCCGATTCGTCCATTTTATTGTGCTTATTTGGATTGTTGTATGGTTTTGACTCCGGCCGTTGCTTCCATGTCGAAATAGACAGCAGCATCGTTATCACACTGAGCGTTTATGACTTTTTGTTGAACATACCCCTTAGTCTTATCTATTGGGAAGGCTTCAACTATTGATGATGCACTTGCGTGCGGGACACATGCACCAAATCCATCCACATAGATCGGAGGCGTAATCGTGCATGGAGTTTCTTTGCACCTTATTACACCTCCGATCTCAATATAAGCTGGAGTCGATGCCGTAAAGGTGTATTTGGGAGGACTGGCACAACCGACAAGAAGGATCATTATCATTATAGTGACCACTTTGCTCATTTTGGTGCCTCATTCAGGGAACTATTGAGTTGAGTAGCTTTTCTTTTTCGCGGTCAAATTCTTCCCTGGTAAGAACGCCTCCGTCAAGGAGCTTCTTCAGGTTAATCAGTTTATTATATTTCAGATCTTCGTTTTGTTTTTCCAAGCATATAAAGACCAACTCCGCACGTGGAAAATTACCCAGGATATGTGGAGGAACTGACGTTTGAACGGTGAGGGGCTTCATCGTTTGATTTCGGTCTCGACAAAATTCAGATGCCCTTTGATCTACGTCAGTTTTGATAGCTTCGAGGGATACGAATCCCGTCGTTGCCTGAGAAAATAATCTGTATTGGTCGTTATTGGTAGCATCGACACCCACAACATAAATTTCCCCTTCAAAGACTGCGCCGTCGAAGCCAGACTTTCCTTGTTTTGCCAATTGAACAACTGGCGCCATGGCGCAACCTTGTATAATTAGAAGGGCAAAAACAATTCTCAGATAACTCATTACGGCCCCCTCACAAATAGATCACGTTTCCCCTTTTTCCGACGAAACCTCCGGATATTCCTGGGATATAATGCCATTTAACGACATTCTCCTGCCGGCAATTGGCCTTATGTTTTCCACAGCACCGATTGCGCATCCTGGCTTCACGCGCACACGCACGGGGAGACTATTGCCAACGCCAAGATACCGGCCACTTCCCATTTCCCTCTCATGGAACAACCGCCTTCGCTTTTCTCCGGCGCGGCGCAATTTGTTCCGGGCGCGCAATACCCTTTCCCGGTTTGCTCTTCACTGGTCTTCCCCGCTTTACGGGCTTCAGAGTGCGGCCGGTCAAGTGCTCAAGCGATTCGATGAATGATGGACCTCCCGCCGGGTGGCCTGTTCTCGTGGCCAGACGAAGCGCTTCCGGCTGCCGATCCTCCGCATCCGCAAAGAATGCCTGCCAGTCCTCAACAAGGCCCATCAAACTCCTGTCTGCAACCAGGATATCCGTTTCGCTCTGGCCGGTATGATAGGCGGCGCTGGACCAGGGATAGTCCCAGGCTGCCTTGACCATGCCGGCACGAACGGGATTGGTTTCCACATAATGCGCGGCAGCCATCAGGTGGCGCTCATCGAGCACACAGGAACTGAACCTCCCCTGAAAAAGATAGCCGCGCACGCCATCGGCGAAATTCTTCATGCGGGTATATTTTCGGTGGGCCTCTCCGAAACCTCGGGCAAAAGATGCCTCTTCCTTAGGCACGGCGATGAAATGGACGTGGTTTGTCATGAGGCACCAGGAGAGAATTTCCACGCCGAAACGCTCTGTCTCTTCCTTGACGTGCTGCAAGTAGCAGCGCCTGTCCTCATCGCTCTGGAAGATAGCCATAGAGCGGACGCCCCGCTGGGTGAGGTGGTGCGGATGACCGACAGCGATTATGCGAGATATACGAGCGCCATGGTGGGGATGCTGAACGTTTCAAAGGGGGATGTCAATGGTGACGACCTCGTCAAAAGTTGGCATCACCCTTCGACAGGTTCAGGGCGAACGGTGTACCCTATTGATATTCCGTTCGTGCTGAGCTGTGAGCCTGTCGAACAGTCGAAGCATGAGTTGCGAGCGGAATATGACTTTTGACGAGAGCATCAATGGTAAATTGTATTATGTCCCCGGAATACCCAAGCCGATATTCCCGGCCCAACCGCGTCATCGGCAATCAGGGGATGAGAATCGGCCGCAATGATGTTTTTCTCTGATGGACCATCTCGAACACTTCATTGATCTCGCAGAGTGGGTAAGTCTTTACAAAAGGGGTGATCTTGACGCTTCCCGCAAGGGCAAGTTTCAGCACTGCTGGATAGTGTTCAGGCACACAACCCCAGTTGCCCCGCGCCATCGCATGAAAGGCCATCAGGTTGGAGAGGCGGATATCCACCGAATCCATCGTAAAACCGACGACCTGAAGCGATGCCCCGTAAGTGAGAAGTCCGAAGGCCGTTTTCTGGCCTGCCGCCGTGCCGGATGTTTCAAATATCTTCCATTCCGTCGGGCGTTTCTTCCGGCTTTTAATGAATTCCGATACGGCTTTTTTCAGCTCCTTTGCAGGCAGTTCCAAGGCGTTGAATGTGATATCCACATAAGGGGCGATGGCCTTCAGCTTCTCCGGATCGATATCAATCGCTACGACCAAAGCCCCGAGAGCACGGGCGATCTGCGCCCCGAAGCCGCCAACGCCGCCGATGCCGATGAAAATGGCGGTGTCTTCCCTGGAGAGGCCCGATTCAACGATGGACTGGTAGGGGGTGGTTATCGCATCGGCCAGGACGGAGAGTTCCGCCAGTGTAACGCCGGAGGTGGAAATCGGCCGGTATTGATCATCCACGGGAACGGCACAGAGGCTCCCGGCGGGCACGACAATGTGGCTGGCAAAGCCGCCCGGAATGTCGTTGCCGGGCATTTTCTGCGCCGCACAGATGTTGCCCTTGCCGCGCCTGCACACATCGCACTCGCCGCACGGCAAAACCGCCGGCACGATGACCGCCTTCTTTGCCCAGAACTCGGCGCCTGTGCCTGTCGCCTCGACGATGCCGCTGATTTCGTGGCCCAGCGTGAGCGGAAGGGGTGTTTTGGTGCGGACTCCGTTGTAATAAAAACCGAGGTCGGTATGGCAGACGCCGCAACCGGCCACCTTCAGCAGAACTTCACCCGGGCCGGGAGCAGGAAGAGGAGAAGCGACTTTCTCCATCGGAAGGCCCGCCGCCGACATTTTCCATGATATCATTTCCATCGGTTCATCTCCTCCCTTGCAGTCCTATCGGTTTTTCCAGTCCGGTTTGCGTTTCTCACAGAAGCTGTTGATCCCCTCCAGCGTGTCCTCTGTTTTCATGAGCCTGTTCAGGAAGAGGTCCGTCACCCCCGCCAGGGCCTGGGGAAAAGCCATGCCGAGATGCCTCTTCACGGCGCGTTTGTTGAGCCGGATAATGAGCGGGCTGCTCAGCAGCAGGCTGGCTGCGACGCTCTCCACAGTCTCGCCGAATTTCTCCTCTCCGGCAACCTGGCTGATCATGCCCATGGCCATTGCCTCGGCGGCGGAATATATCTTGCCTGTCGTGCAAATCTCGATGGCTCTGGCGGGCCCAACAAGCCCGGGAAGACGTATGGCTGCGTAAGGCGGGAAAAATCCAAGGCGTATTTCCGGCTGGCCAAACGTGGCTCTGGATGAGGCAACGATGATATCGCAGGCGATGGCCAACTCCATGCCGCCCCCGAGACAGGGACCGTGCACCGCGGCGATCAGCGGCACGTCGATCTTTTCCATCGTTTCAAAGATGCCGTTGAAGGCGCCGATCATCTCCGCAACCATTTCGGGGCGATGCTCTCCCACATCGACGCCGGCGCACCAGCTTGGCCCCTCGCCGGAGAGGACCACGCACTTCATGCCTTCATCCGTTGCGAGAGATGCGAGGGCTTCGTTCAGCTCCTTCATCATTTCGATGTTGAGCACATTGTGTTTGGGGCGGGCCAGGGTAATCCGCGCCAGCCCTTCCGCACGGTCCGTCTTGATGTGCCGAAACGACATGCTTATCCCTCCTTCTTGGGGCCGGGCAGCACAGCGGCCATAAAATCCGTATCAAATGCCGCGCCTTGCGCCTGAAGGCGGCGATACGCTATAAAATCGATGGTATCCTTGCCTGTGATCTTCTTCGTGTTAAACGCGGTGAAGCCGAGATTCGCCTCTGTGGCCATGTTGGCGGCCAGCCAGTGCCGGTTGATGACCTTGGTCTGGTCCCAGAAAAATTTCTTCTTCAGGCGCACGCCCTCGGTGCTTTTAATCAGACAGCCGGGGAAGAGGTTTGTGAATGTCCACAGTATTTTGTTGACTTCGGCATCCACCAGGGCGAAGTCCGTCTTTGCATTGCTAACGTATTCGCGAGCCTTTTTCGCCTCTTCGCCGGTTTTGAACTCGCCGTAAACGATCTCCCCGTCCTCAACGTAACTCTCGGTAAAAACAGCAGGGTTGCGAACCCACTTTCCATCGTCCCGGATGACCGGAAGGCACTTGGAAAGGAGACCCAGCCGCTTCATCTTGTAAGCGCTCCACAGTTCACAGGAGATGCAGTTCCAGATCGCCAGCTCCATCGGCAGCATCCAGGGAAGGAAATCGGTGCTGCCGCCGTCCGGCGCGGAGCCATGACGGGGACCGGCCTGGCCAAAAACCGCCAGATCGCTCGTGATCGTCAGATCACAGGCCATGCCGATCTCCTGCCCGCCCGCCACCCGCATGCCGTTGACCCGGCAGATGGTGGGCTTTTTGCAGCCGAGGATGCCGTCCACCATGGCGTTGAAGAGGTCCATGTAGAGACCGTATTCATTGGGCCGGCCGGCATAATATTCGGCATACTCCTTGGTGTTCCCGCCGGTGCAGAAGGCCTTGTCGCCCACGGCCGTAAAAACGGCGGCCACAACCGAGTTGTCCGCTGAAGCGCGCTGGAATCCGGCAATAACGCCCTTCACCATTCCGGTGGTGTATGAGTTGAACTGTTTGGGATTGTTGAGAATGATCCAGGCGGAATAGAGCCCTTCCACGGCCTTTCCCCCCGGATCCAGAATAGGCCTTTTTTCGTAAATGACGGATGGGGCCTCCGTTCCGAAGTGCTCTTCCCCCCAGAGGTAATGATTCTTGTCTCCTGATTCTCTTGGTATCCAACCGAGATCGGCCATGGTCTCCCTCCTTGGTGATCGTTTTGATATGTCTGCAAGTCACGAAAAATGAACAAGCAAACAGCGGCGTTATAGTACGGCTATGCCATCTTTTGTCAAGAAAAAAACCGCTTTCATTCTTTAAGAATCCCCTATAGCAGAGATTATAGTTACATTAAGGCCGCAACCGGCTCCGGACCTTCAGCTTTCCGGCGACGGCGAGAACGGTGTTTGCATAGACAGTGCTGTGGTTGTAGGCGAAGATGACGCGGTGCTGGCCATCCCGGTCCAACCCCGGGCGCCAGCCGTGTCCTCGCAGGTAGCTGGCGATGCTGTGGAGAGCGTCCGATTTGGTGAAGAGGTTGATCCGGCCGTCCTTGTCGGCGTCCACGCCATAGGAGAAGACGTTGGAGGGCATGAACTGGCACAGGCCGATCGCCCCGTAGATCGACCCCCGGATTTCGAGCGGATCGAGGCCGTTTAGGTCGGCCAGGCGGAGCAGCGCCCGGAACTCGTTGTAGGCCCAGTCGCCCTTTTCACGGCAGCGGCGACGTGCGAACTCCTCGTTTTCCGGTGTGAGGAGAGATCCGCTGATATGGGGCTTGACGGTTTCCAGGTCGGTTGAGAGGGCCATGCTGGCCAGCCTGTTGAAGACAAGGCGATTCCCCGTGTTCCGCCCCAAATGCGTTTCGATCAGCAGAATCGAAACGACGATCTCTTGGGGG
>CAIUXU010000283.1 GCA_903903205.1 uncultured Syntrophobacterales bacterium | reverse complement strand
TGGTCGTTTACGACCGTGCCATCCGTGAGGATCGCTGGGAGCTCCGCAACAGCTATGGGGCCGTAGATCTCGACGGCAAAACCCTCGGACTGATCGGCATCGGAAGAATCGGCTCGATGGTCGCCAAGCGGGCGGCCGCGGCCTACAACATGAAGGTGATCGCCTTCGATCCCTACGTGAAGCCGGAGATCGCAAGAGAGCTTGGAATCACCCTCTGCGCACGGATGGATGATGTCTTTGGTCAGGCAGACGTGATCTCCCTGCATACGCCGCTGACCCCGGAAACGAGAGGATTCGTGAACGCCGCCAAACTGCAACTGATGAAACCCACTGCGTTTCTGGTCAACTTCTCCCGGGGCGAGGTTGTTAGCGAGGCGGCCCTCTGCGAGGCGCTGAAGAGCGGCGTGATCGCGGGGGCGGCGATCGACGTTTATGATCCGGAACCCCCGCTGAAAGACAACCCGCTCTTCGCGCTTCCGAACATCCTTCTGTCGCCGCACAGCGCGGCGCTGACACAGGAGTGCGTGATCCGGATGGCGACCGGTGCGGCGGAGGGAGTCGTTGATGTTCTCTCGGGAAAACGCCCGCAGTTCGTCGTCAACCCGGAGGTGTATAACAAGTAACGTAAATGGTAGCGCCCTCCCCTGCTTGCCGGACCTGACAAGGTGGTAAAAATGCCTTCCGAACGGAGGATTGATTCAGGGGGAACGAGGAGGATAATGAAATCCATGAAAAAATATGAGCGTATCACGGCGATCATCACGTCCCTGGGGGGCGTGTGGATCATGTATTACGCATGGCACACGCTGAAACTCGGCTCCATCCACGTGCCCGACGCCGGCCTTCTGCCGTTCCTGTGCGGGGTGGGTCTGGTCCTCCTCGGCATCGTCTGGATACTGATCCTCCAGTGGAAAAGAGAATCGGAAAATGAAGGGCCGGCAGAACAGCGACTGTGGCATCGGCCGCTTTTCTCGCTGCTCCTCATGGTGCTTTACGGCTGGGCGATGGAATCCGTCGGCTATATCACCTCGACGCTCATCTTTGTGATCGCCTGGCAGAAGATCATCGAACATGAAAAGTGGTTGAAAACGATGATCATTGCACTTCTGGGGACGTTGGCGATGTATGCCCTTTTCGTTTATCTCCTGAAGGTGCCCATCCCCCCGGAATTTTTTGCAGGATAAAGGAGCTGATCCCATGGATATTTTTACCGGCCTCCTCAACGGCTTTTCCATCGCCCTCTCAGGAACAAACATCCTGTTCTGCTTCCTCGGGGCGGTCATCGGCACGGCCATCGGCGTCCTTCCTGGCCTGGGGCCCGCAGCCACAATCGCCCTTCTGCTGCCGATGACCTACGTCATCGGCTCCCCGGTGACGGCGATCATCATGATGGCCGGCATCTACTACGGCGCAATGTACGGCGGCTCGACCACCTCCATCCTGCTGAACCTCCCCGGCGAGGCGGCATCCGTCGTCACCTGTCTCGACGGCTACCAGATGGCCAAAAAAGGACGTGCGGGGGCGGCCCTGGGGATCGCTGCAATCGGATCGTTTATCGCCGGTACGCTGGCCGTTATCGGCCTGACCTTCTTCGCCCCGCCGCTCGCCGAATTCGCCCTCGATTTCGGCCCCCCCGAATATTTCGCCCTCACGGCGCTGGGGCTCCTGCTCGCCGTGACCCTCTCCGGCGGCTCGATCACGAAGGGGCTGATCATCCTCATCGTCGGCCTGCTGCTGGCGATGGTGGGCCTCGACCCGATCTCCGGCAAAGTCCGCTTTACCTTTGGAAGTATCGGCCTCCAGGGCGGGTTCGACTTCGTAACACTGGCGATGGGGGTCTTCGGCCTCGGCGAAATCCTCTACAATATGGAGTCCACCATCAAAACGGAGCTCGCAACGACCAAGATCGGAAAAATCTTCCCGACCCTCAAGGATTGGGCCGATTCCAAGTGGCCGATCTTCAGGGGATCGGTCATCGGGTTCTTTGTCGGGATCATCCCCGGCGGGGGCGCCGTCATTTCGTCTCTCGCCTCCTATGCTGTGGAAAAGAAATATTCGAAACATCCTGAGGAGTTTGGGCAGGGGGCCATCGCAGGGGTGGCAGGACCGGAGTCGGCAAACAACGCTGCTTCGAGCTCTTCTTTCATCCCGCTCCTCACACTGGGCATCCCGGGAAACGCCTCGATCGCGATGATCTTCGCGGCCCTGATGATCCAGGGGATCACGCCGGGGCCCTTCCTGGTCGCGGAACACCCTGACGTCTTCTGGGGGGTCGTTGCCTCAATGTACATCGGAAACGCGATGCTCCTCGTGTTGAATCTGCCGATGGTGGGGCTCTGGGTGCAGATGCTCCGCGTCCCCTACAGCATCCTCGCCCCGATCATCGTCCTGTTCACGACGATCGGCGTTTACAGCGTTCAGAACCAGGTCTTCGACATCTATTCGATGCTCTTCTTCGCCGCCCTCGGCTACGGAATGCGGAAGCTGGATTTTGATCCAGCCCCGTTGCCGTTGGCCTTTGTCCTGGGTCCCATGGTCGAGCGGTCGCTCCGCCAGTCGCTGCTGATCTCCGGCGGGGATCTGACGATTTTCGTCACCCGCCCGATCTCCGGAACCCTGGTCGCCATCTTTGTCCTCCTGATCGTCGGGCAGACCTTCTTTTTTATCAAAAAGCGGATGCGCAAGGCCTCAGCTTCGGAGGAATGGAAGTGAGCGGGATGCTGCCGTTTTTCAAAAAGGTCCAACAACGCGGGAAACAGCTTCTGATCCGGGGGAAGCTTGATAACGACGACCTGAAGCTTCTCAGAAACGAACTGTCGCCCAACGGACTTTATCTGCAGATCGTCGT
>CAIUXU010000282.1 GCA_903903205.1 uncultured Syntrophobacterales bacterium | reverse complement strand
CGCGGCACGATCCCCAGCTTCCGCCAGATCTCCTGCCTTTTGGCCGGCGCCCTTTTTATAAACTTGCACTCCCCCTGCTGGCGGCCAAATTCCTCCAGCGCCGTTTTGCCCACCTCGATGGCAATCTCCTGAACAGAGCGGTCGCCGATCTCGACATCCAGATCCATCGCAACCTGCAATAGTTTCTGTTCGTCCTTGATTTTGAACTCGGCGACTTCCCCTTTGGCGGTCGCAAGGAAGGCCTCGGCGATGCCGCGGGCGTGGTCCGAGTGGGCCGCGGTTCCCGCCGCGACCATGCGGGCAAAGTTACGAGCGGCGATCGTCTCGGCGGTCGCACCGCAGAGACCCATCCGTTTCTTCACCGGACCATCCTTTTTCTTCGGCGCCGGCACGCGACACGGACCCATCGCGCAGTTCTTGCAGCAACTTCCCTCCGCACCGATGGGACAGGGCTTCATCGCCTCCGCCCGATCGAATATGGTTTCACACCCGTCGATGGCGGCTTTTTGAATCATTTTGAGCGTCGCCGGATCGATACTTTTCTTTTCCAATTCTGACATCATTTCCTCCTTCGTCACGCCGACCGGGGGCCAGTGTTTCTACGCCATTAAATCCGAAATCATCCCTCTGACAAGCTTGATCGCCTCGGGATGCCTCATAATCAAGAGATCCGCCCCCGCCAGCAGAAGCAGTTGTGCCGTGACGGCCTCCATCAGAATTCCTCTTTTCGCCGCATTGCCCATCAGCGGTGAGTCCTCCGCCTTCGCTTCCTTCGTTTTCCAGATTTCCTTTGCCAGATCACAGATGATCGGGAACTGCAGCCTCTCATCCTGTTGGGTGAGGGCGGCCATGCGGTCGCGCTCCATGACCGAGTAGGTATATTCGATTCCGTAGCCGAGTCCGCCGGTGGTCGGATCGACAATGACCTGTCCGTCCGGCACCCCAAGGTTGCCGAGCAGAATGTTGAGCTGCTTGGCCAGATTGATGTCGATCGGGCTGTTGGCAGCCACCGTATGTTTGTAGGCAATGGCGCCAGCGCCGATCTGCTTGTAATTTTCCACCACAACGGGGCCAATGACGAGATTCATTCCATCGCACGCCTCAGCGACCTTGCGAAGCAGCTCGGCATCCTTCTCGGGGCTGCCGCTGCCGTTCACGATCACCGGAATATCCACGGCCGCTGCGACCTTTTTCGCCGTTTCCGTCGCTTGATCGCTCGAGGTATTGAGACCGTTGGGATCGGTGCTGACCAGTTGCAGCGCAATCAAATCCGCGCCATAGGCCGCTGCCTTTTTGGCCCAGGCAACGGGGTCACTGATAACATCCCGGTAGGGCTCAAGAGCAGCCTCCGACCAGTCATCGGGCGGCGTGTCGTACACCTCGATGGCGATGCGAGGGGGATGGGGCATTTCCCCTTCAAAGAGATGAAAAGGATAAGAGGTTTCCCCGCCCACCGTGATCGCCTTGGGTCCTTTTCCCAGTACGACTTCCTTGATCTTTCCCGTATAGGACGTTTTGGGTATTGCGAATGCCATTTGTTTTTCCTCCTGTTAATTGACCGCTTCTCCAGCATGGGACGCATCCGGCAAGATCCGGAAAGTCACCCTCTGAATTTGAAGCGTTGCTATCAACGAACCCCTGTTTTGAGATAGGCCATCATATCTTCCCGGGTCTTCAATTTTTCTCGCCAGTTCTCCGGCTTTTCGGGTTTTCCCTCTTCGTAGGTTTCACCCAACACATGAACCTTACTCCCATCAAAAGAGGTCTTTTCTTCCAATTGCTGAGACATTACCGCCCCCTCCTTTCTCCAGAATTTTGCGCTCTGTTTTAATCATGTATGTTTCACACCCGCGGCTATTCCAGCGGCTTTTACGGTATTCATCATCAGCATCGTGATCGTCATCGGACCGACGCCGCCGGGCACCGGGGTAATGGCGCTTGCTTTTTCCTTCACGTTTTCGAAATCGACATCACCACAGAGTTTGGCCTTGCCCTCGGGTGTAACCCCGATCCGGTTCACGCCTACATCGATCACCACAGCCCCCTCCTTCACCATATCGGCGGTAATGGCCTTCGGTTTGCCAGCGGCAACGATCAGGATGTCCGCCCGTTTCGTGTGGAATTCCATGTTCTTGGAACCGGTATGGCAGATGGTTACGGTGGCGTTGGCCCCTTTTTGTTTTTGCAGCAGGATATTGGCGATCGGCTTCCCGACAATGTTCGAACGGCCGACAACCACAACCTCCGCGCCGCTGGTCTCGACGCCGGTCCGGATCAGCAATTGCTGGATACCCGCCGGAGTGCAGGGGAGATAATCCGCTTCGCCGATCATCAGTTTCCCCACGTTGATCGGATGAAAGCCGTCGACATCCTTGCAGGGATCGATGGCGATAAGCACCTTGGTCTCATTGATGTGTTTGGGCAGCGGAAGCTGCACAAGGATGCCGTGAATCTTGGGATCATTGTTGTATTTCTCTATCAGCGCGAGCAGGTCTGCCTCCGAAATGCTTTCCGGCTGGTTATCCTGAATCGAATAAAACCCAAGTTCTTTTGAGGTCTTCTGTTTTGCGGTCACATAACTGAGCGATGCAGGATTCTGACCCACAAGGATGGTTACAAGCCCCGGGACCACGTTGTGCCCGTTCTTCAGATGCTCCGTCTCCTGCTTCAGCTCTTCCCGAATTTGCCGCGCGATTTCATTGCCGTTGATCAATTTTGCCGTCATCTTCCCAAAACTCCTTTCCTTAAAAAGTGCCGCGTGCTGAGTTTTTACTCAGTCCTCAGTCCTCAGCACTAGGTTTTACTCAGCACTCAGCACCTTCTTAGGCAATTTCACTTGATATACTGGTCAAAAATTTGCCATGCCGCCCGTACGGACGGAACCGAAGCGGGAAGCTGGAAGGTCGGCGTCCCGTTGCGGTCAAAGCGGTTGATCTCCTCGTCGGTAGGGACAACCCCTGCCAGATCGAGGCGGTTTTTTTTGATCTCTTCCGCGGTATCCTGCTGCAGCGGACCCGACATACGATTCAGAACGAGGAGATCTTTCTTGATGTTCAGCTTGAGCTCCTTTACAAGATCACGAATCCGCCCCGCGGTCATGATGCCACGCCGGCTGGAGTCGGAAAGCACGAACAGCAGGTCCACATCCCTCGT
>CAIUXU010000281.1 GCA_903903205.1 uncultured Syntrophobacterales bacterium | reverse complement strand
CGTCGATGAGAAAGGCGAAAAGTCGCCTCCAGAAACCGCCGTACCGTCTGCCCATCATGGTGCCGCTCCTTCATAATTTACGTGAATTCCCTTTGGCTTATCCTGGTGTTGTAAACCGCAGGTTTCCCTAATGTCATTCCACGGATTCCGTTTCCTGCGCTCCAATCTCGTACTGGAGGATGGCGAGAAGCGCGAGTGACGCCGTCTCCACGCGGAGCACCCTCTTTCCGAGACTGACGGACAAGAAACCCGCCTGCCGGGCCAGCCCGATCTCTTCTGCGCTGAAACCACCCTCTGGACCGATCACCAAGATGAACCCTTTCATCCCCGACCATACCGGATTCCGGAGGACTGTACTGATTCCCGTCGTCGTCTCCTCTTCCCAGGGGATCAGCCTGAGGCCACTTTCTGGCACTGCGCGAAGCATTTGCTCAAATGTCACGATCTCTCCGATTTTCGGGATATCCGAGCGTCCACATTGGCGAGAAGCATCAACCGCGATCTTCTGCCAGCGCTGCTGTTTGCGCGGAAGTCGCTCTGGCTCCCAGCGGGGGACGGACCGCTCCGCGAAGAAGGGGATGATCCGTTCCACGCCCAGTTCCGTTGCGTGCCGGATGATTCCGTCCAGTTTCTCTGCCTTGGGGATGGCCTGGCAAAGGGTGAGATGAATTTCGGTGGCAGGCACCGCATACCGGTCGGTGATCTCCAGATCGATCCCTTCCGCTGTCTGCTGACGGATGAGCGCATTGTATTCCCAACCCGTGCCGTTGAAAATCCGAAGCGGGTCGCCCGGCTTCATTCGTAGGACCGTGGTCAGATAACGCGCCTGATCCGCTGTCACCTCGCAGAGTGCGCCCGTTTCGACAGTATGCGGCAGATAGAGTCGGGGAATCGTCACGGATGTTCGCCTGCTTTCTTCAGCAGATAACAGACCCACTCCTTTTCGGTGATGAGGTGGTGAATCGAAAAGGAGTCGCTTAAGAAACGGGTCTCAATGTCCGGTTTGTTCTGTTCGATGATTCCCGAGATGACAAGGTAGCCGCCAGGATTGACGAGGCGGACGAGATCGGGATAAAGCTCTATGAGAATTTTCGCCGTCAGGTTTGCCACGACCAAGTCAAATGGTTCTGCCAGTTCGGCGACGTCCCGGCTTGTGACCGTAACGCGCTCCTCGACCCGATTGATCAGAACATTCTCCTGTGCGATCTCTGTCGCTTGCTCGTCGTTGTCCACGCAGAGGACTCGCCCGGCGCCAAGCTTCGCGCAGGCGATGCCAAGGATGCCCGTTCCCGTTCCGACGTCGAGAATCCGCCATTGTTCGGTCAGTCGCTCTGAAAGGAGAAGCTTATCGATCGCTTCCAGGCACATCCTCGTGGAGGGATGCTGGCCGGTGCCGAAGGCCATGCCGGGGTCGATCTCAATGACGATCTCTCTGCCGACAGGCGAGAAGCTTTCCCAGGTCGGTTTGATGATGATGTTTCGGCTCACCCGGAGGGGTTTGAAGTATTTCTTCCACGCCTCCCCCCAATCGGGATCGCGGATGATTTCCGTCCTGAAACCTGGTTTTTCAAGTTCCGGGAAAAGCTCCGTCAGACTGTCGATGTAGATTTGAAGCGCGGCAAGGCGCTGCTCCAGGTGGAGGTCAAACGGAAGAAAGGCTTTCAGGATCTCCCCGGAGGGGGGGGCGAGCGCAGGGGCGTTTTTGATCGGGTCCTTACCGAAAGATGATAGTGGTTCCAGGGTTTCCTGAAAGGCGCCCTGCGCGCCGAGTTCTTCCATGAAATTGTTCAATGCGTCGATCATTTCCATCGGGGCGGAAAACTCAATTTTCATCCAGTCGCCCGCCTTCTCCCGTGCTTTTCCATGTTGTTTCGGCAAGATCCGCAGCCCCTTTCTCTCAAAAAAACTTCTACCCTTTGGTTGCTTGTTGTGTATGCCTATAACTTTTTCGGGCGGATATTTCAAGCGGCTTGAATTTTGGAACTCTTCATGATAGCGTCCCCGGCACATCTGGGGATGCAGGTGCGGGACGGGGACACGATGTGGCATCATGTCCCCAAAAAGGCTTGGGAGCGATTGTGAGACATTACCCTCTGTTTTTTGATATCACCGGACGCAAATGCGTCGTTGTCGGCGGTGGAAACGTTGCCGAACGGAAGGTCGAAAGGCTTCTCACCTGCGGCGCCCACGTGGAAGTTGTGGGGAAGAGTCTGACACCGCTCCTTGCGGAGTGGAACAGGGAAGGAAAACTCGTTCACCGCGACGCCGACTACGAGGGTTCCTCTCTTGGCGAGGCCTTTCTCGTGATCGGCGCGACGGATGATGAGGCGGTCAACGGTCAGATCGCAAAGGATGCCCGGGCCCAGGGGATTCCGGTCAACATTGTTGACGACCCCGCCCGGTGCGATTTCATCCTTCCATCCATTGTGGAGCGGGGAGATTTGTTGATTGCCGTCTCTACCGGCGGCAGGAGCCCCGCACTGGCTAAAAAACTCAGGAAAGAACTTGAGACAGTCTACGGCCCTGAGTATTCGATTTTGCTAGAGATATTGGGTGAACTTCGGGGAAAGGTTATCGCCGGTGGACACCCCTCCGATGAAAATCGTGAGTGTTTCGAGGCCGTTGTCTCTTCGGAGATTCTGGATCATATCCGCGCCAAACGTTGGAGGGATGTGAAGGAGTTGATTCTTAAGCTGACGGGCATAAAAATGGAGGTGGAAGAACGATGATGGGAATTGTCCTGTTTAAGGTGGCTTTGGCCGTCTATCTGGCTTCCGCCGTTCTCTACGGAGGCTCGCTATGGGGTAGAAGGGTCATGCCGGCGAGATTTGCTACGGGTCTGATGCTTGCGGCCCTCGTTATTCATACATCATCCTTTATTTCCCGCTGGCTGGCGGATGGGATGATCCCGGCTATCGGCCTTTACGATGTCCTCTCCTTCTTTGCCTGGGTCATGGCGGCAGCCTATCTTGCGTTGCAACTGAGGACCAAAACCCGGGTTCTCGGGGCGTTTGTCTCGCCCGTAATTTGCGTATTCATGGTTGTCGCTTCCGTGGAGCTGGGGGGAGGTGTCGGCGTCTCCGCCGGGATGAAAGGCTCTTTGGTAACGGCCCACTGGATGCTCTCCATCACTGGAGAGGCGCTGTTTGCGGTGGCTTCCTGCGCCGGGATCATGTATCTGCTCCAGGACAGTCTGATCCGGCGGAAAAAAGAGGGGAGCCTGATCCGGCTCTTCCCGTCTCTCCGCGATCTGGATCGGATCAATTATCTCTGTCTGTTTTGGGGGTTTCCGCTGCTGACGCTTGGTATTCTGGCCGGTTCGTTCTGGGCGCGAATCGTCTGGGGAAGCCACTGGCAGTGGGATTCCAAACAGGTCTGGACGCTTCTTGCCTGGGGTCTCTACGCTTTTCTTCTCCATCAGCGGCTTGTCATCGGATGGCAGGGACGCAAGGCGGCCCGCTGGTCGTTGATGGTGTTTACGGCGCTTGCCGTTCTGCTGATCGTCGGAAAGCTTTTCTTCCAGACGGCCCACAATTTTATGTGAATCTATGCAACTCGTTCTGATAGGCATGAACCATAAGACGGCTCCTCTGGAGATCCGCGAGCGGCTTCAACTATCCAGCGGGGACGTTGAAAGAGCTCTCCCGGAACTGATGGGTCTGGCGGAGATCCGTGAGGCGATCTGTCTTTCCACCTGCAACAGGGTGGAGGTCATCGCCCATGTAACGGACGGCGAGCAGGCCGTGGCCGGGCTGAAGTCCTTCATATACGGTCAGGGGAATCTCGACGTTGCGGATATGGAGCGATGCCTGTATGTGTACCGGGATTTGGAGGCGGTTCGCCATCTTTTCCGCGTCACGTCGAGCCTCGATTCCATGGTCATGGGAGAGCCGCAGATCCTGGGGCAGATGAAAGAGGCCTACCGGATGGCGGTCGATAACAGGACGACAGGGGTCCTCCTGAACCGGCTGAGCCACCACGCCTTCCTTGTTGCCAAGCGGGTTCGGACGGAGACGGGGATTGCAGCCAATGCCGTTTCCGTCAGTTATGCCGCGGTGGAACTG
>CAIUXU010000280.1 GCA_903903205.1 uncultured Syntrophobacterales bacterium | reverse complement strand
GCTCACGAAGGAAGGGGAGTTTTTCGTGACCACCGTGGCTGGCATCGATACCGGCAAGTGGAAGTCGTTCAAAAAGGATTTTCGAAACCTCGTCAAGGCGTTGGAGAAGACCGACTTTCCCGCCCGGATGGCGGAAAACCCTCGCTGGGTGAAGGGGTTGGCCGATTTTGAGGATCACAACGCCGATCTGGTGGAACTGCTGACCCGGCTGCCGGAACTCGTCAAGGATCCCAAGGCCCTGGCCATCGCGGCGAAGATTCGCAAGAAGATTGGCTATCCCGAGGCGGTGGCCGCCAAATCCCGTGAGCTCTGCACGCTCGATCCCGGCACAGTCAAAAGGTTCGAACTTCGGATCGACGCCGACGGCCTCCTGCCGCCGGAAACAGCGCTCAAGGAGATCCGGAGGATCTGGAATGAGATGAACCAGGATCAGGTTTTCCCCGAAAATCTGCGCTACGATGTCGTGAAGGTGCAGAGCCCCTCGGGTCGCGACCGTGAGTTCATCGTCAGCGGAGAGCTCTCTGCCCCCTTGCGTTTTCGTCCCTGGCTCCCCGGCGCCCAGTTCTACGTCCTGACCACCGAAGATGGTAAGGGCGATCCCCTGCGAATCACCCGTTCCCGAAGCGAGGATTTCCTTCTCGCCGACCGGTTTCCGAAGACGAGTTTTCTCATCTCTGAGGCCCACACCCAGGGCGCCCCCTTCATCCACGGGATCGGGATCCTCCTCTATCCGGGAATGAAGGCCGAACTGAACCGCGCCGTGGACCCGCTCACCAAGAGCACCGGCCGTGATTTCTACCGGGAGACGGCCTGGAGCCGGGCCACCGGCTGGGGCGACCTGATGTTCCGCTAACACCCCCTGCGCTTGGCGACCCACGGCTCGCCTGGGATGGGACGGTTTCTTGAGGAGGTAGGGCAGTTCAGGGCTATTCCGCGGCTGCCTTGACCATGCCGGCACGAACGGGATTGGACTCAAAGGGGTTCAGACTGACACGAAGTTAGAAATTATTTTCTCTTTTGGCCTGCATGATCATCTTAACCATGCAGCTTCTCGTAGATGTCATCGAATTGACTGCCATTATCACTGAATATCTTCAGAATTTTCGGGTCGAAATGCCTCGGCAGGGTACGCTCGTCGCCCCGCGTGATAATACGGTAGGCATCGGCATGATCGAAGGTCTCCTTGTAGGCCCGTTTGTTTCTCAGGGCGTCATACTGGTCGGCGATATTCACGATACGGCCTTCAATGGGAATGTGCTCCCGCGCCATGCCCTTGGGATAGCCGGACCCGTCCCACCGCTCGTGGTGGGTTAAGCAAATGATGCGGCCCATGCGCAGGCGGGCATGATCCCCGACGATCTTCGCCCCGTAGACGGTGTGCATCTTCATTTGGGTCACTTCCGTCCCGACGAGCTTATCAGGCTTCTTCAGAATGGTTTCGGCGATATGGATCTTGCCCACATCGTGCAGGAGGGCCTGCTGACGAATGCTCTGGACGAACTTCTCCGGGAGTCCCAGCTTCTCCGCGATCAGGGCGGCATATTCCCCGACCCGTAATATATGCCTGCCCGTATCCTCGTCGTTGATCTCCGAGGCCCGCGCCAGCGAATGGATCATATAGAAAAAGGCGTCCTCCGTCTCTCGGATCTGTTTTGAGAGGGACAGCAGAAACTTGCTCATACCCACCATGCTGTTGAGGATCGCCGCATCGTATCTGCTCACCTCCCGGTCATAGTTAAGAGCCACGATGCAAAGCGAGTCGCTGAAATAGTAAACCATGTTTTCTACCTTGAGGGAATGATCCTGCAAGGCTTTCACGAAGGGTTGCAATTCAGGTTTTTGCAGTGTTTCCGACCCGCTGAAGCCAATCTTTGTCTCGTCCTGGTTTTTTATCGGAATGCTTGTATGGATATTGCAATCTAAGGGTATACTGTGCAGTACCTGAAAGACAAATTCGTAGAGATGCCACTCCCAGTAATTCCGCTCCCCCCGGTAGCCGACCAGAACCAGTTTCGGTTTCTGTGGCTGGCCCAGCGCTTTGCGAGCGATCTGGTTCACGATGTCGCCGATCTTCGATCGGAAATCGAACCCCAGGGGATTGAAGGTCTTGATGATGTCTCCCCCATAGGCGGTCAGGTTGTTTATGGTGTCATAGGCCTGACTGAGCCGGTCGTTTGCCTCCTTTAACCGGAGCAGCATCCTTATGCGGGCAAATACCTCATTCTGGTTGATGGGCTTCGTGATGAAGTCTTCCGCCCCTGCTTCGATGCCTCTGATCCGGTCTTCCTTTGATAACATGGCCGTCAACATGACAACGGGAATGTTACGGTAACGATCATCCGCCTTGATCTGACGACAGAACTCAAACCCGTCCACATCGGGCATCATCACATCCGTGAGGATGATATCAACCTTCTCTTTTTCAATCTCCAGGAAACCCGCCCGTCCATTCATTGCCGTAATGACCTGGTATCCCTGCAGTTCGAGGAGCATCTTGAGCACGCTGCAGACTTCCTTCTCGTCATCAACTACCAGAACCCTGGCCATTTTTTATCCTCCCCAATCATAACACTATGCAACAATGGGCAGCTCGATATGAAATACCGCTCCACCCCATTCGTTGTTTTCCGCCCAGATAATGCCTCCCTGCTCCTCAATGATCCGGTAGGCGATGGAAAGGCCGATTCCCGTTCCCTTTCCCGGCTCCTGGGTGGTGAAGAAGGGATCGAATATACGTTTCAGATTTTCCTCTTTGATGCCATGTCCCCGGTCAGAGATGGATATCCGGATCACGCTTGACCCCTGTTGGTTAAGCAGAACCCGGGTTGTGATGATGGCAAGCTTGTTTTCCCTGCCCGCCAGGGCATCCAGAGCATTATCCATGAGTATCTGCAAAACCTGATCGAGGCGTCCTTGATTCAGGGTCAGTATTGGCAACCCCTCCTCCAAATGCAGGTCTATGGCAATGGATTCTCCGTTCAACCGCCCGGCAAAGGCTGCCAGGAACTGGCGAATCATACCGTTCAAATCGCATGGAGCCTTCAGTGACGTTGTTGTCTGGGTCAACTGATCAAGGTCATGGACGATCTTGACGATCCGGTCAATCTGTTTTTTGCAGATGGAGAGTGTGTCCTGGCCCGTATCGGAAAGCTTTTCCAGTTGATCGAGGAACTGCAGCCTCATAGAAAGGATGTTGACGGGGTTGAGGATTTCGTGGGCCACACCTGCAGCCAGCTTTCCAGCCATTGCCGCCTTCTCGGCCTGGATCAGCATGTCCCCCGTTTCCTGCAACTGCTGCGCCGTTCGTTGCAGGTCTTCTTCAGTCAATTTTCGGCTCGTCACATCCATGCAATGCCCCAGCACCGCCCGTCGCCCCCGGTACTGGATGGATGCCACCGTTTCCATGACCCATCGCATGCCGCCATGTTTGCTGATGATTCTAAACTCATACGGATCCTGTCGCTGTTTCTTAAGCATGGCGCGGGCATTCTGTATCACCGTTTCCCTGTCTCCGGAATGAACAACAACTGACATGTCCATACCGATCATTTCCGTCACAGAGTAGCCGGAAAGAGCGGCCATGTTGCTGTTGCTGAAGCAGAACTTTCCGTCCTGGACGATATAGATGCCGGCCTGGGAACTTTCCGTGAGGGTCCGGTAAAGGTCCTCCGATTGGAGGCGGTTCCGTTCGCTCTTCAGGTTTCTCACCCCGAAGATGAAAATGCCGGCCAGGCCCAGCCCCCAGAGAAGGGCATGGATTTGCCACAGCATGATAATATTGTTTCTTTCGAGGAGCCTTAGCGGTGACATGGGCACGGCGACGCTGATGCCGCCGCGGATATCGCCTTCCCGGTATCCCTGTGCGGCGTGGCATTTCAGGCATCCCGCCTCGGTGACTAAGGGCTTCATTAACCGCACATGCTCCATCCCATCCAGTGCTTGGATGACCGTTGCTTCCTTCCGACCCGCTTCAAATGTTTTCAGCGCCTGCTCTTCCCAGGGATCAGGTTTATTTTCCGGGCGGAGGGGGCGGAGACTGGTGATATGTCCTTTCAAACCGCCTTTTTTCTCAAACTGTTCATAGACCTGGCGCATGACATAGGCCGGATTCATGAGGGTGAGAGGTTTACCCTGCTCCGTCGTTGCGTCTTTGTCCGACACATGGAGATAAGGATTGGACGGGGTGGCAGGCGTTACGGGCACATAAACGCCGCCGTGATTAGTCACCCAGAAGCGAAAAGTCATGTCCTTCTCGAGGGTAAGGTTCGCCATCAGGTCGGCTTTGGCAAGAGTCTGCTGTGTCGTATAATGGATGTTCCAGGCGAGGGAAGTTGCGATGATCACCGTCCATAAAACAGCGCCCCAGATGGTATATGTTTGTATCCGGGGAATACGCTGCTGGGAAACGGGCGCTTTTTTCATGGTTTCTCTCTCCGGGGAAGGCTAGGCTGCTGCGGGTTCCTGGACGGGCAACTCTATGAAAAAGGAAGCTCCGCCTCCCGCGTTGTTTTCTGCCCAGATCCTGCCGCCATGGTCCTGAATGATACGGTAGGTGATGGACAAGCCCAGCCCCGTTCCCTTGCCGGGCTCCTTCGTCGTGAAAAAAGGATCGAATATCTTGCGGATGGCTTCCTCGGGGATTCCCTTCCCCCGGTCTGCAAAAACCACCCTCACAAACTCTTTTTCCGCGGAGGTCACCAGCTCCGTCTCGACCCGCAAGGCCTTGTCCGGGACTCCCTCCATGGCATCCACCGCATTGTTTACGAGGTTCAGAAACACCTGGCCCAGCCGGTTGTGATCCATCGGGATGGACGGCAGGTTTGACCCAAGCTGCAGGTCCGCCGCCACCTGGTTCACCCGCAGCTTGGGCGTGATCAGGTTGAAGGTCTGCTCTATCAAATGGTTGATATCCCCCGTCGTGATTTCCGAAGCTCCTTGCCGGGCAAACTGGTTCAGGTCTTTGGAAATCTTGGCGATCCGCTCGACCTGTTGCTGGCATATCCCGATCACATCCATCACCTTTTCGGTTGGTATCTCAGTCGAAGCCAACATCTGGAGATACAGAGAGATGATGTTCAGAGGGTTAAGGATCTCATGGGTAACCCCCGCCGCCAGCGTTCCGATGGCCGCCAGTTTGTCGGACTGGATCAGCATATTCTGCGTCTCCTGCAGTTGGCAAAGGCTGTTACGTAAATCCACCTCCGCCCGCTTGCGTTTTCTTCTTGATTCTGCCTCCTGCAATTCCCGTTCAATGGCGGGGGCGAGACGGGACAGGTTGCCTTTCATGATGTAGTCATTGGCACCTGATCGCATGCACTCCACCGCCGTTTCCTCACCGATGGCGCCGGAAACAATGATCATGGGAATGTCGCCGCCCGTTTCCTTCAACAGGGCGATCGCGGCAAGACCGTTAAATTTCGGCATCTGGTAATCGCACAGAATGATATCCCAAGTCTTCTCCCGGAGGGCGGTGCGCATGGCCCCGGCATCTTCCACCCGCTCATATTCCGGATCGTAACCGCCGTTCTTGAGGGCACGGATCTCCAGCAGGGTGTCGTCTTCCGAATCTTCAACCATGAGAATTCGCAACGGCTTCTTCATCCTCTTTCCCCTTACTTTGCCCGCGGAGGCGGTTCATTCCAGAGAAGCCAGAAAAACCCAAGGTTCCTCATGGCCTCCACGAACTGGCTAAATTCGACGGGTTTGCGGACGTAACCGTTGGCCCCCAGGCTATACCCGTTGACCACATCCTTCGGCTCTGACGATGAGGTCAGGATGACCACCGGAATCAGTTTGGTGCGATTATCCTGGCGAATCCTTTTCAAGACCTCCATGCCGTCTATTTTGGGCAATTTCAGATCCAGCAGGATGACGACGGGAAGATCCTTCAATTCCCGCCCGGCATACGTGCCTGTGCCGAACAGGAAATCCAGGGCTTCCACTCCGTCTTTCGCAATGATCACCCGGTTCAGAATGTTGTTCTTCTTGAAGGCCCGCAAGGTCAACTCCACGTCGTCGGGATTGTCCTCCACCAGCAGAATAATTTTCTCTTCCATGGCTTTCTCCTTAACAAATGAATTGTTTCCCATAGGCATTTTTTTTCAAAGGGGCAGTCTAAAGTAGAAGGTCGCCCCTTTTCCGATCTCTCCTTCCGCCCAGACCCGGCCCCCATGACGTGTAATGATCCGCTGGACCGTCGCCAGGCCGATGCCCGTCCCCGGAAATTCATCGGCAGTGTGGAGGCGCTGAAAGGCGCTAAACAGCTTGCCCACATAGGCCATGTCAAACCCCGCACCATTGTCCCGGATAAAACAGGCCTTCTCTCCATCCCTGACGGCTGTGCCGAAATCGATCCGGGGGTGCGCCTCCTTGCCCGTGAACTTAAAGGCGTTGCCCACCAGGTTCTCCATGGCAATCTTCAGCAGGTAGGGATCACCCTGAACCACGATCCCCTCCTGGACGGTCACATCAACAGTTCTGTCGGGATTGTCCTTCTGATGAGTCTCCGTAATCTCCCGGACCATGCCACTCAAATCAACGGGTGCATGGTGAAATTCAGACTTGATTATCCTTGATAGTTTCAGCATGTCGTCGATCAAAAAGCCCATCTTCTGTGTCGCCTTGCAAACACGTTCCAGATAAGTCTTCCCCTTGTCGTCCAGTTTATCCCCATAATCCTCAAGCAAGGCCTGGCTGAAACCGTCGATACCCCTGAGCGGCTCACGCAGATCGTGAGAGACGGAATAGCTGAAGGCCTCCAGTTCCTTGTTGACAGTACTCAACTGAGCGGTGCGGTCGATCACCCGCTGTTCCAGTTCAAGGTTCAATTGGTTTATCATTTTTTCGCTGGCCTGCAGCTCCTTGCTCATCTGCTCCGACCGGTCGCGCGCCGCGACCGCATCCGTCATCAGGTTCAGCGCCGCCCGGCGGGATTGGAGCTGGGCCTCCTCGGTCTGCTTGCGCTCGGTGATGTCTTCGGCAGTCGAGAAGAGTATCTCTCCTTGTGTGGTAGGAATGATGGTACCCCAATATCTGGCAATGATGTTTTGGCCATTTTTGCTCCGAAGGGAAAGTTCTATGCCATTCCCCCACCCAGCTTGCTGCACCTCTTGCATCATTCGCATCCGTTCATCCTTACTGATCCATCCAAGTTCAATTGATGTCTTGCCAATGACTTCTTCTCTGCTAAATTTAGAAACCCTGCAAAAGCTCTCATTGACTTCAAGATATTTTCCTGTAGATAGTGCGCTCATGGTCCCCATCAGGGGACTTTTATTAAATGTATAGCTCAAAAGGTCCCTGCTTTCGCGCAAGACAATTTCCGTTTGCTTGCGCTCGGTGATGTCCTGGAAGAAGCCGGAGACTTTGCGGTGCGCCAGATCCGCCTTTCCAAAGGCATGAACACTGCGCAGGTTGCCTTTCGCCGTGATAATCTCCAACTCCAGATCAAACGGCTCGCCCTGCTCGATCGCACGCTGCACGGCCCGATCAATAATCGGTCGGGACGCGGGCGTGTAGAAATTGACACCTTGGTCCACCGTCATCCGGCCGGTGCTATCCAATTCGTGGATGTCGTAAACCGTTTCTGTCCAGGTTTGCTGTTTAGTCTCCATATCAAATTCCCAGCCGCCGATTTTCCCCAGCTTTTCGGCCTGGGCAAGCAAGTCCTGGCTTTTCTGCAGCGCCTCCGCCGACTTCGCACGCTCTCGGAAGAACCGCATACGCTGCTGCTGCCAGAGCAGCCATGCAGCGACCCCCGCGCCGAAGAGCAGGGTGCCGATCTGGATGACGATTTGCCAGAGGTGCTCCCGCAACGGCGCGTTGATTTCCGTGAGGTCTCTCTTGGCAATTATGAACCACGGCGAATCCGGCACCGCGAGCGCGGCGGCGAGCACCTGCACGCCGCGATAGTCCACACCGGTCATGACCCCGGTCTGCCCGAGAGCGACTCGGACCGCGGGAACTTCGGTTCTCGTCAGCGGAATGCGCAAGGCAAAGGCCGTGTTTGTTTGGTGGCGGAGCTCATTCAGATACAGAACATCGTTCCCTTCCCGGCGCACCAGCAGCGTCTCCGCCGTCTCGCTGGGCACGGGCCAGCGGATGATGAAGGGGTAAAGATACTCTTCCGGTTCAATCTGCAAGACGAGCACGCCCAGCGGCCGGTCGCCGTCCGCTGCGTCGAGAAGGGGAACCATGATTTCCAGACGGATTTTCTGATCCGATTCAGTGCGATAAAAATCCTGAAGCGCCACCTGGCGCGACCGGCGCGCTTCTGACGCGTGCTCCATCACTTCGGAGGAAAGAGCCGGCAGTCCAGCGGGCGCGGAGATGCGAGTAACGCCTTGAGTATCCAGCAGGCGGATCTCGCCATACCGAAAGTGCGCCTTGTATTTGTCGATCCACGACCGAACCTGCTGTTGCGCGTCCTGATCCTCCGGCTTTTCCAGAAAACGCCGCACCAAAGCCGAAAAAGAGGCGTTCTTGAACAGAATGCCGCCATCCGCCAACCGCTCTTTACGCCACTGCGCCAGTTCGCCGACTTTCAGTTCCGCAATGGCGGAAAGCTGTTGCTCGGCTTCGGTTCTGAATTGCTGCTCGTAGTTCCGGTAGTATAAGTAGCCGCCGGCGACGATGCCCAGCGCCAGCACGAAGCAAATCAGGGCGAAGATCAAGGCCGGTTTGGAATCGTCTCCGGGCAATCCGCGAAACAGCCCGCCCGGACGGCGGGCCAAAGCCAGCCATCGGCCGGCGGGAAGCGCGCCGCTATGGTGTTGGAGCCGGGTCATGCGCCACCTCCCCCAGGCATTCCCGGAGCCGGGCCGGCACCGGGAATGTTGTCCGTCTCAAGCTGGTCCATCGCATGGCGCGGCGGTTCGCCCAGGCGACGGCACAGCTCGTTGATTTCCTCTTTCAGTTCGATCATGCGCAATTCCCGGCCAGTCGCGGCATGGTTGAAGAGCTCCAGCTCGGTGTTGCTGGCGCGAAGTTCCTCCGTCTGCTGACGCTTCGCATCCTCGGCCCCCTTGAGCTCGGTTATATCTCTGACAAAGACGAAAAAACGCTCGCCCAATTCCCTGACGTACTGGGCACTGATCTCTACATCGATCATCGTGCCATCCTTGCAACGGTATCGGGATTGGAAGCGGTCACTGCCGGTTTCAATAACTGAATGAACATGAGCAGCGATCTGCTCCGGCGATTCGACTGCCTCGAAATCCTTTATGCTGAGACACAGAAGTTCCTCCCGCGTGTATCCCAGCATCTTGCCGAAGGTATCATTGGTATCCAGGATCCGGCCGGCACTGTCAGTGGTCCAAAAACCGTCGAGCGATGCCTGGGTGAGGGTCTCATACTCCTGTTCCTTGCTTCTGCGCAAAGCGTCAATCAACTGAGCCATGGTCTTCCGGCCCTTCAGATAGACTATAATCATGACCATGATGACGAGCGAGAGAAGGCCGGCTCCCCCCATGAGAACGGCGCGCTGCTGGGACGCCGCGCGCAACACATTGGCGGGAGAAGCCTCCACATAAACAATGAGTGGCGTGTCACCATCATGAATATGCCGGTAGGCGACGACCCGTTCAACCCCGTCCGGGATGACGCGGCTCGAAAAGACCCCCTCCGTCCCCTTGAGCATGGGCGCCAGCATTTCCTGTGGAATGATCTTCCCCTGCATCTTGGCAAGATCGCGGGAACGCCCTGCCACCGCACCGCTGTGCGTGATCAGCGTCACCGCGATATCGCCCGAAAGCTGGAGGCGAGTCCCGAAGTTCGCCAACGATTCCTGTCTGACGGAAAGGGCAATCACGCCGAGAAAGGCGCCCTTCTCGTCATAAATCGGCCGCACCAGCGGTATCGAGTGACGCTGGGTGGTGCGCCCAAAAATCGGCTCATCGACATAGAAGCGATCTTTAGCCCCATCGGCAAAATAGCGGAAATAGGCACGGTCGCCGAGAGAAAGCCCCGGTTTGGAGGTGGTTGCATCGGTATAGGCCAGATAACCATCGCGATCCACCAGCACCACCATAATCTCGCGGTCCTTAAGGGGGCCGTTTCGTAACAGCCCGATGCTTTTGATGAAACGCTTCGGGTCGGCAGCATACACTCTGCGCAGAATGAGCAAGACGTCATCGAACTGGCGTAATTGCTCAATGATGATACCTTGGGAGATCCTTGCCAGATCGGCGACACGGCTACGGAAAGCATCCATCCGCACGTGCTCCTGGCGATTGGCCTCCCAGTTCGCGGCAAACAGCAAAGCAACCGACAGCAGCAACCACGCTATCAGCCATAGTGCATTACGCCGGCGCTCGCTCAGCCGCTGATTACCGTTTCGAACAGTCATGACTCATCCCTTTCCGGCAACGTAAAATCATGAGCCAATGACCTACGATGGCAATGTGAAATAAAACGTCGCCCCTTTTCCGACCTCTCCCTCCGCCCAGACCCGGCCCCCATGTCGGGCAATGATCCGTTTAACCGTCGCCAGGCCGATCCCCGTTCCGGCGAATTCCTCCGCCGTATGGAGGCGCTGAAAGGGGCCGAACAGCTTGTCCACATAGGTCATGTCAAACCCCACGCCGTTGTCACGGACATAACAGGCGGTCTCGTCGTCCTTGATGGTCTTGCCGAATTCGATCCGGGGCTGGATCGCCTTGCCGGTGAACTTCCAGGCATTGTCCAGCAGATTCCCCAGGGCAATCTTCATGAGGTGGGGATCCCCCTGAACAATGATTCCCTCCTGGACGGTCACTTCGACAGTTCCTTCGGGATAGTTCTTCTGATTCGCCTCTGCAATCATCCGGACCATCCGACTCAGGTCAACCGCCGCGCATTGGAAATCGAACCGGGCCACCCGCGAGAGTTTCAGCGTATCATCAATGAGCGTCCCCATGCGCTTGGCAGCCTCGCAGACTCGATCCAGATAATTCTTTCCCGTTTCGTCCAGATTCTCCCGATACTCCTCCAGAAGGGCTTGGCTGAAACCTTCGATGCTCCGGAGGGGCGCCCGCAGGTCGTGGGAGATGGTATAACTGAAGGCCTCCAGCTCTTTATTGGAGGCTTCCAACTGGGCGGTGCGGTCTCGGATTCGCTGTTCCAGCTCATCGTTCATTCTGCGGATTTCCGCCTCGATCTGCTTGCGCTTGGTGATGTCCCGGAAAATAAGCACACTGCCCGAAGCTTCACCCTTCTCTTCCTTTATCGGTGCAACGCTGTCGGAAATGGGGACTTCTGCTCCATCTTTGGCAATGAGCAGGCGATCTTCGATCAGATTGATGGTGAGCCCCTTGATAATAACATTTTCTCCCAATTGTTTTTCCAGATCGCCCAGATCCTGACCCTTCATATTGAGTATTTCCGTGAGCTTATTTCCAATGGCGTCTTCCTGGCTCCAGCCGGTCAGGTTTTCGGCAACGGCATTCATAAATGTTATCCGATGCTCCTTGTCCAGAGCGACCACCGCATCGCCGATGCTCTTGAGAACGGTAGCCAACCACTGTTCCATTCTTGTTATTCTGGCTTCTGCCTGTTTCTTGTACAGTGCAATCTCGATGGCTATGTGGAGTTCTCTCTCGTTAAATGGTTTTGTAATATACCCATAGGGCTCTGCTACTTTGGCCCGCTGCAATATATCGTCTCCTCCAAATGCCGTAAGGTAAACCACGGGTATTTCGTAAAGATCTTTGATTTGTGTGGCCGCCTCTATGCCATCCATGCTGCCTGTCAGTACAATGTCCATCAGTATCAGATCGGGGTGGATCAAACCTGCTTTTTCAATAGCCTCCTGCCCCGACGATGCCGCGGCGCAGGCGGAATATCCCATTTTTTCAATAGAGGCCCTTATATCCTCAGACACGATTTTCTCATCTTCCACAATCATGATTTTATGATTTGACATGCGTTATACCCCCCCCCCGAAACTGATGTTGGGGTGAACATAATCAAAAATCCTGTTCCACCGTTTACGACCTGTTCTATCGTGCCTTCAAGCTGTTCAACGAGCATGTTAACGAGTTTTAGCCCCATCGTCGTGGTGTTGCGGAAATCCATATCCTGCGGAAGACCAATCCCGTTATCTGCCAAAAGAAATCTCATGCCATTTTCCATCTTATCCATCTCTATCTTGATTTCGCCCCGCCTGTCTCCCGGAAAAGCATATTTCAACGCATTGGACAGGAGCTCGTTGATGATCAGACCAAGGGGTATGGCTGCATCTATTGCAAGCATGACCTTTCCGGCATGGATGCTGAGGGAAATTCTAACGGAGCTTTCCTGATATGACCGCAACAACTGGTTTGCCATCTCACGGATATAGTCGCCAAAGTTTATCTCGGCAAGGTTCTCAGATTCGTAAAGCAGTGCATGAACGGCAGCCATGGCCCTGATGCGGTCCTGGCATTCCCGGAAAATGTCCGCCAGTATTTCATCACCAGCATGTCTGCTCTGCATTTTGAGCAGGCTCACAATGATCTGGAGGTTATTCTTCACCCGGTGGTGGATCTCTTTGAGCATTACCTCCTTTTCCCGAAGCGATGCCTTGGTCATTTCCTCGCTGTCATGAAGTTTCTCCCTGTAAATTTTCTCGTCCTCGAGCATACTGAGAAGCGACATCCTGGACCGCTCTTGGGTACTCGAGATTTCCTTGAGCCGGGTATATGCGATCTGGAGATCTTCACTATTTTTCTGTGACAGCTCCTCCAATCGCTTGCGCTCGGTGATGTCGTTGATGCTCGACAAAATGAAATGTCCTGTTTTCAGTTCAATAGCACCCGCCGAAAACAATCCCGTGATGATCTCTCCATTCTTTTTTTTAAATTTATACTCCTGGTCCACCACTTTTCTGCCGCCCATGATTTCATGGACTACCCTGTTGCGATCTTCCGCGTTGACCCACAGGCCCTGCGAGATGGATGAACTGCTGAGAGTCTCATCGCGGGTAAAGCCGGAGATCGTATAAAAGGCTTCGTTGACATCAACAAACCGGCCGTCTTCCGTGCTGGTTAAGGTGATGGCGTACGGAGAAGTATGAAATATGCGCGAAAATTTATCCTCGCTTACCTTCAATATCTCCGAGGCCTCTACCTTTTCCTTGTAGGCCCGCTCAATTTGCCTGCGCCATAAAAGCCAGAAGATAGCCATCATCAGCGTGATAAGCGTGCATATGACAGCAATCATGAGTTTTTGCGACGTCTGATGCGGAGCGTTCGCTTCGGCAAGATCCATACGGGCAACAATAGACCAGGATGAATCGGGTATTTTACGAATTGCGGCAATCGTCGGCACGCCACGGTAATCAACGCCTTCCATCACGCCCTCGCGTCCCAGCGCCGCCATCACGGCCGGAATTTTTTCATTGGTCAGAGGCACGCGCAGGTTGAGTGCGGTGTCTTTTCTGAATTTAAGTTCATTCAAATAAAGCGCGTCATTGCCGTCACGGCGGACAAGCAGTGTCTCGGCCGAGCGGCTTGGCGTTGGCCATCGAGCGATCAGCGGGTAGAGATATATTTCGGGATCAATGGACAGGGCGACAAGGCCCAGCGGTCGGCCGTTCTCGATAACAGACACCCCCATTATCATATGTATCGGTTTTCCCGGTGCATCCCGGTGCAAAGCAAGGAGGGCGACCCTGCCTGTACGAATGATTTCCGCCGCCTGTTGCTTCAGCTCCCCGCACACCGGTTCGATAGATTGCGGTACGGACAGGCGGGTGTTCCCCCGGACATCGAGCAGATAGGCATGATCATACTGATACGCGGACTGTGTTGTTTGGAGCCAGTTACGAATCTGCCCATTTGCGTCACCATCTGTTGAATCGGAAAAAAACCTCCGCACGAGTGCGGCAAAAGCGTTATTTCCTTGCAATGCTTTGGCATCGTTCAACCGCTCTTTTTTCCATTGCGCGATCTCGCTTACCTTAAGATCGGCGATGGCTGAAAGCTGGTTCTCCATCTCAGCCCTGAAGCTATTTTCAGAGTGCCGGTAATATTGAAACCACGTCGTGAGGATGATGCCCGCTATAAGGAGGAACAGCATGACAATCACGCGGAAACCTGGCCTTTTTTCATCAAACACGAGGGACATGGCGAGGAACTGGCGGCGGTGCAGGGCCCAGGCGATGCATCCCATCACCGCCGCCGCGATGACGATGAAGATGAAATAGGTGACGGGCTGCCAGGTCATAATGCTATGCCTCCTTTAGAGTTCGCCGTATTTGACAGGGCTGCCTGATTCTTTAAGCAGACCATTGACTTCCTTCTTCAGCTCACTGACCCGGTCTTCGCGGTCAAGGGTGACATTTTGCCAGCGCTGAAGTTCTTTCAACTGGCTATGAACCTGAGCTTCCACACGCTTGCGGTCTTCAATCTCGGCCATGAGCACAAGTTGCGATTTTTCGGAAGCGGTCAACAACTCCTGCGCCAACTTTTCGGAAGCGGCAATCGCCTCGGTGCGCTTCGACTCGCTCAGGTCGGTTACCACCAGGCAAATTAATTCCTCTGTCTCATCCATCTGCAAAAAGTTACTGGAGAGATACCCCGGCACCAACGTTCCGTCGCCGGCAAGCAGTGTGGCTTCCATGCGGCGGCTGGTCTGGGTATCATCTTGTCGTAGCAGCTCATGAAGAAACCTTTGGCTATCGGATGCAATCCAGGTGTGGATTTTGGAACCGATTACCTTTTCGAGCGGCGTCTTGAGCATATCGGCAAAGCGCCGGTTGCAGTACAAGATGACGCCATCCAATGTCAGCGTGAGCGCTCCCTCATTCATATCCTCGATCAGCACCCGGTAAGATTGATCAGCGCCCTTGAGCGTAAAGACTTGCTCACCGCCCACGCCTGAGACAATGAGCGCGTCCACCTCGCCGCTGCGAATAGCGCGCAAAGTCTCTTCGGCTTCGTCCAGCCGCACGCGCAGGTCTTCCAGTTCAAACAAGAGTTGTTCTTGAGTTTTGGGCTTCATGGCCATAGCTCTTTCTCTCGCAAATCCAGCCCCACCAGCACACGTTCGGTTTTCGACATATCGCCGATGATACGGCGCAGGGGGAGCGGCAATTTCTTGATGAGGGTCGGTGCGGCGATGATCTGCTCGCCCTTCGCCAGTTGGGGTTGTTGGTAGAGGTCAACCACATCCAGCTCGTAGCGCCCTTGCAGGTGTTCCTCGCAGATTTTCTTGACATTGGCGATGGCGCGCATGGATTGCGGTGTCATGCCGGTTATATATAACTTTAAAATATAGCGCTTTTCCTGCGGAGCGGCCGGCGATTGTTCAAACGCTTTAGTCGAATCGAGCACTTGCTTTCTTGGCATGGCATCCCCCTATTCCCTCGGCAGCAGATCCAACCCGATCAGCACGCGCTCGGTGTTGGAGAGATCGCCGATGATTTTGCGAACCGGTTCAGGCAGTTTCCGCACCAGCGTCGGGATGGCCAGAATCTGGTCGCCGCGCGCCAGTAGCGGGTTTTCTATCAGGTCAATCACTTCAATGGTATACCGCCCGGACAGATGTTCTTCGCAGATTTTCTTGAGATTGACAAAAGCCGCCACGGATTTTGGCGTTTGTCCGGCAACATACAGGCGCAGGAGAAAGGTGTCTGATTTTGCTTCGGTTGGACTGACTTCAGGCGACGCGGACTTTTGTGCAGTCGGTTTCGTTTTCATTTCGAGCCCCCTTTTTGTTTTCTCGTTGCTGTATCCGCTGCGGTATCTGCTTTGCGGCTCACCTCCATGTCTATACGTTCTTTTGCCAGTTGCGTTTCCTGCGCTTGTTCTTGCCTGATAATTCTCAGCGCCTCGGCTTCTTGCGCCTCAAACACGGCGCGCATGGCGACGATCTGCGCTTCCAGCGCCTTGCGTTTGCCTTCCAGTTCGATATGTCGCAGCTCGACATCCTGCTTTTTCACCATCAGCAGGGCTTGTATTCGCGCCTCTTGTGCCTGCCGCGCCGAGCCGGTCAGCACACCCTCCGGACCGACGTAAACATCGCGCAATTCCACACCGTGATTGGTCAGCAGGAACTCACGAATCTGATTCGAGTGCGCCATGCCGCGCGATTTCACGACGCTCATGCAGCGATTCCGCTCGCCGCCGAGTTCGATGTCAAGCAGTGACAACCAGGTGTCAATCAACGACGAGATGGCAACGTCTTCTGCCTCGACAAAGCCCTTGTTCGGAGTCAACATCGTGAACATAGTTGTGATTTTACTCATTTTGAGGAAATCCACGAGCCGCATCAACATGGATTTTACTTCCGTTTTATTACCCCCCATGACAAAGCTGCTCAAGGGGTCCACAATCACGACCCGCGGTTTGAAGGCGTTGACCGCTTTGTGTATCATCGTCAGGTGCATTTCCAGACCCGTAAACGTGGGGCGGGTCGCCTGAAATTTGAGCAGGTCTTTCTGCACCCACGGTTCCAGGTCAATCCCGATGGAACGCATGTTGCGCATGATCTGACTGGGAGATTCCTCAAAGGCAAAATAGAGGGCGCGCTCGCCGCGACGGCAGGCAGCCTCGGCAAAGTGCGCGGCGATACTGCTCTTGCCGGTGCCCGCCGTGCCGGATACCAGCACGCTGCTGCCGCGGTAATAGCCCGCGCCGCCCAGCATCGTGTCGAGGCGCTGAATGCCGGTGGGGATTCGATCTGTGAAGGCGATGTTCTGTAAGACGAGCGACGTGACCGGCAGCACCAGGATACCGTCTTCGTCAATGAGGAATGGATACTCGTTCGTGCCGTGCGTCGAGCCGCGATACTTGACCACGCGCAACCGCCGCGAGGTGACCTGTTCGACCACGCGATGGTCGAGCACGATCACGCAGTCGGAGACGTACTCTTCGAGCCCCTGGCGCGTGAGCGTCTCATCGCCGCGTTCGCCGGTGATGATGGCAGTAACCCCCTTGTCTTTGAGCCAGCGAAACAGGCGGCGCAGTTCCGCGCGCAGGATGAGCGGATTGGGCAAGCCGGCGAAGAGCAACTCAATGGTATCCAGCACGACGCGCTTGGCGTGGATGGTGTCAATGGCTTGCCCGAGGCGGATG
>CAIUXU010000279.1 GCA_903903205.1 uncultured Syntrophobacterales bacterium | reverse complement strand
TGTGCCTGTTTTTGTGTCATAGTAGATCCCGTGGCGCTTGTCGATTGCGGCTTCGTCCTGGTCGTCGGCCCGGACGTTCAGTCTGTCGCAACCGCAGACGCGGCAGACCAGCTTCCCGTCTTTTTCCGCAGGCTTGATCGCGTCGATGAAGATATTGTTGGGGTGGTTGTTGTCGGTGGCGCAGAGCCGACGCCCCATGATCCGCTTCTTGGCGATCTCACGGTCCAGGAGGATTTCGATGACGTAATCAAGCTTCATCCCGGCCTCCTGAAGCGCCTTCCCAAGCGCCTCGGCCTGGGCGAGATTCCGCGGAAAGCCGTCCAGAAGCCAGCCGCCTTTGCAATCCGCCTCCTGAAGACGGTTCAGGATCATCGGGACGGTGATCGCATCGGGAACCAGCTCGCCGCGGTCGATAAAATCCTTTGCTTTTTTGCCAAGCTCCGTTCCGTTCTTGATGTTTTCTCTGAAGATCACGCCTGTCTCGATGTGCGGAACGCCGTACCGCTTCTGAACCACCGCTCCCTGTGTTCCCTTGCCGCTGCCGTTCGGTCCAAAAATCAGAATGTTCATATTTGTGAACTCCTTTCACGGGATGGGTCAAGCGGCGGCCGCCGCTTGTTCAAAACTGGGGAATGCGATCAATCTCTCATCTCTCATGGCACACGGCCATGAAGGGTCAGTGGCCTCAGGAAGGGCCGCAACTGGTGGCGGCGCAGCTTCCGCACTCGGCGCCACCGGCAGAGGTGTTGCCAATCTTTCCGGCAAAGGCGGACAAAAGCCGCTCCGCCTTCTTTGACCCGCACTTCGGGCAGACAATGGCTGCATTATCGTCCCGGCTCCGGAAGAGAACCTCAAAGGGTTCTCCACATTTTCGGCACTTGAATTCAAAAATCGGCATCGGTTTATCTCCTCCGTCGGACCGCAACATCCCTCCGCTTGTTGCGATCGCAGAAGAAGAGAGGCCCTGGAATTTTGTTTGTTGTCGGGAGATTAGAAGAAACCCCAGAAAATGTCAAGACGGATCGCATGCAGTTTTACAACACAGGACGGCAATGACCGGGCCATCGTCTTTAGAGCGACCGGCCGACGAAGACTTCCTTCCTCATATTTTTCTTGACAGAGGGCAGAGGTCGTGACAGTGGAAATGCAGCACCCCGGCTGCACCGTTGAAGCCGGATTCCGTAGGGGCGGGTTTGAAACCCGCCCGGCACACTCATAATCAAGGGGTTTTCCATGGCCATCGCGAAAAAAATCAATGGATTTATGACACAATCTTCCTTCATCCGGAAGATGTTCGAGGAGGGGGTTCGTCTCAAGCAGAAGCATGGCGCCGAAAATGTCTTCGATTTCAGTCTTGGCAATCCAAATGTCGATCCCCCGGAGGCCGTCAAGGCAAAGCTGCGAGAACTTGCTTCTGCCGAGATCCCCGGAAAGCACATGTACATGCCGAACGCCGGATATCCCGAGACCCGGGCGACCGTTGCCGCGGAGCTGAGTGCCTCCCGCGGGGTTGCGCTTTCCGCTGACCAGATCGTAATGACCTGCGGCGCCGGCGGGGCGCTGAACGTCATCCTGAAGACGATTCTCGACCCAGGCGAAGAGGTGATCATTCCGGCCCCTTTCTTCGTGGAGTACCGTTTCTATGTGGACAATGCGGGCGGAGAGACGCGAATCATTCCGCCGCTGGAGGATTTCGCCCTCGATCTCGGGGCGATCGGCGAGGCGATCACCGAAAAAACGAAGGCTATCCTGATCAACTCACCGAACAACCCGACGGGGAAGGTCTATGACGAAGCCTCGATCCGGGGACTGGCGGCGCTGCTCACCGAGCGCGGAAAAGCGCTTAATCGCGAGATCTACATCATCTCCGACGAACCCTACAGCGAGATCGTCTATGACGGGGTAACCGTGCCGAGCGTGATGAAGATCTATCCCCACAGTTTCATTGCCTCCTCCTACTCCAAGAGTCTCTCCCTTCCCGGCGAACGGATCGGCTATATCGCCGTGAACCCCGCCATGAGCAGTCTCGGAGAGGTGCTGGGCGGCATCACCCTCTGCAACCGGATTCTCGGCTTTGTGAACGCCCCCGCGCTGATGCAGCGGGCCATCGCCGGCCTGCGGGGGGTGCGGGTGGATGTGGAGACCTACCGCAGAAAACGGGATCTCCTCTGTGACGGGCTCACCTCTGTCGGTTACCGGGTGAT
>CAIUXU010000278.1 GCA_903903205.1 uncultured Syntrophobacterales bacterium | reverse complement strand
GGCCCCGGGGTTTCGCTGCTTTCGCTACAAAAGCATCGGGATTCTATTCGTGAGCTTACTATTTAGCAGCCAGAAGCGACGATCTCTCCTACCCCTTGGTCTTACCCCTACCAAAGATTATTAGGTTGCTGAAACGTGCCACAACAGGCCTTCTGGAGCAAATGACGGGGTGTTCTGATACCCAAGGCAAGCAGGACAGCTTTGCGATCCCGCTCATCCCCCCGCCCAGTAAGCATTTATTGAGGGCAGATTGAAAGGGAAAACAATTAGAGGTGCCTACTTTTTTACTCTTCGGTGTGACGGGGTCTTAGCCATTGGTAGTGACAGGGCGATCGGCGCTCCCCTCCCCCCTCCTTCCTCTTGCCCTGCATGACTTCGATGAAAGATCGTGATGGCCAAAATCAGCGATCTCTGTGGACATGGCAGCGTAAGGGCAAGGGAAGATCGTTGATCCTGGATGAACCTGCCAAGCCACACGGGCAGCAGATCGCTGGCGTCAGGAACTGGACAGCCGAGAGCGCGGAGAGATCCTTTCAGATAGGCACAGGATAGTTCATCCTGAGGCAACGCCGTGAGACAGAGCGGCGAGGTGCGATGCTACCAGTGGCGGGGCGATCCATGCCGAGGATGATGTCCGACAATATGCGAACAGTCCAGAGCTATCACGACCAGAAAAGAAGTCACCGGCGCCTTTCAATAGAATCCCTGGAAGAAATCCGGGGGCTTCTTTTTGGGGCAAAAAAAGAAAAGTGGGGACAGAGTGGGGACAGATTCACCAGATAAAGAAACAGGGGGCAAACCTTGGTTCGGCTAACCCCCTGTTTTTGTTTGGCTCCCCAGCGCGGACTCGAACCACGGACAAGATGGTTAACAGCCATCTGCTCTACCGACTGAGCTACTGGGGAAGATCTTTTTAGCGGATGCTTAATAATATAAGAAAAGGCTGTTGTCAACAGGAGTCTTGCAGAAAATATTTTCATTTATTTTTTCCTGTGATTTTGGGTGATTTTGGGTTGACAGTAAAACGGCTGCTCGTGTTAGAATGCCCCCGGAAAATCGGGAAGGAAAGGCCATTCCCGGACATTTGAACGGGCGGAGGTGGAGCGGCGCCATGCAGCAGCAGAAGAGAGATCCGATGGACGCGGGAAACGGCCGGGGGGGACAGAAGGAACTGGAGGAAAAGGTTCTCAGGACCGGTCTCTGTACGGGTTGCGGCGCGTGCATCAATATCTGCCCCTATCAGACGATCCATCACGACAGGACCGTAACCCTCCACTCATGCGATCTTGCCCAGGGAAGATGTTACGCCTGCTGCCCACAGACGCCGGCGGACCTGGACGACCTGCGGCAAAAACTCTATCCTGAAACGGAAGGCACACCGGAGTTGGGGACGATCAAGGGGTTCTTCATCACGCGCACGGCTGATGAGGGCCTCCGCCGTAATGCCCAACATGGCGGCACGGTAACCACGCTTATGACGCTCGCCCTCAGGGAGGGACTCATTGACGCTGCCGTTCTCACGGATGAAGGAGAGGAACTGCTTCCTCGCAGCATGACGATCACCGATCCGGAAATCGCCGCAAAGATGGGCAAGAGCCGTTTCGTCGTCTCTCCCACGGTTGCCGAATTCAACCGGATCTGCCGAGGGGATGCCGCAAAGATCGGCATCGTGGCTACGCCCTGCCAAGCGGTTGCCTTGGCCAAGATGCGCAACTGGGGAGAAGATGCCTCATCACGGCCCCATTTGCGCAAAGTCGAAAATGGCATTGAAAAACTTCACCTCGTTGTGGGGCTTTTCTGCGGCTGGGCCCTCTCCTGGCAAAAACTTGCCGCCTTGCTGAAAGAAAAAACGGATCTTTCCCAAGTAACGGGAATGGACATTCCGCCCAGCCGTTACCATACCCTCGAGGTTTACACCCACGGGGAGACCATCCGGGTTTCTCTCGACGATGTTACCCCTTGCGTGCGGGAATCCTGCCATTTCTGCGGCGACATGACGGCTGAATTCAGCGATCTTTCGGTGGGGTCGGCCCGGCTTCCAGAGGGTTGGGAGATGGCGCGCTCCTGGAACCAGGTGATCGTCCGGACAAAGCGGGGAATGGATCTCCTGGAACTGGCGCGGCGTCGGGGCGTTCTCGAATTCCGCGAGCCGTCGGCTGAAAATCTGGAAAAACTGAAGGCGGCCTCACTGGGAAAGAAAAAGGCGGCGGCAAACAGATTGTAAGTATTCGGATAGCATGACAAACGTGGAGGGACCGGATGTCTTTGGACCGTGAACAGAAAGAAGGGACCGAGGTTCTGCTGATGGGGAACGAGGCCATCGCCCGTGGCGCCTTGGAAGCCGGGGTTCGGGTTGCCGCGGGCTATCCTGGCACACCTTCCTCGGAGATTATCGAGACGCTCTCCCGCTTTTCGGAAGCGGGAAAACTCTATGTGGAGTGGTCCACCAACGAAAAGGTGGCGATGGAGGTCGCGGCAGCAGCATCCTTCGCGGGGCTTCGCTCCCTCTGTGTGATGAAGCAGAACGGCGTCAACGTCGCCTCCGATTTTCTCCTCCATCTGACCGGATCGGGAACGCGGGGCGGAATGATTCTCATCACCTGCGACGACCCGGGCGCCCTCTCCAGCGTCAATGAAGGAGAATCCCGTCATTTCGCGCGGCTCATGGAGATCCCTCTGATCGAACCTGCGGACTTCCAGGAAGCCAAAGAGATGACACGCTGGGCGTTTGACCTTTCGGAGCAGATACGGAACGTCGTCATGGTGCGCAGCGTAACCCGAATGTCGCATGCGAGCGGAAACGTCGTTCTGGGGATTCTCCCAACCCTGAAGGGAAAAGCTGAATTCCTTTGCGACGGTCCACTGACTGATCCCGTTCGGGGGCCAGTCACCAGCGCCCCGGTCATTGCCAAACACCGTCTCCAGCAGGAAAAGCTCCAGAAGGCAGTTGCCCTCTTTGAAGAGAGTCCCTTCAATACATATCAAGGACCGGAGAAGCCGGAACTTCTTATCATTACAAGCAGCGCCTGCACACTCTACAGCCGAGAGGCCGTATCGCTGCTCCGCGCAGAAGGACGCGTGGGCATCCTCAAGCTCGGCACGACGTGGCCACTGCCGCCGGCGCTGCTGAAGAGGCATCTGCTCCGGACGAAGAACGTTCTGATTGTCGAGGAGGTGCTCCCATTTCTCGAAGACCAGGTGAAGATCCTCTGCGCTGAACAGGCGCGAGAGATCGGCATCAAGACCTTTTACGGGAAGAACGACGGTGCACTCCCAATGGTCGGTGAGTTGAATCCGGACCTTGTCGCCGCCGCCATAGGCAGGATCCTGGGGATTGATCCACCCGCGATTCCTGCCGAATACGGGGAAAAACTTCGAGGACTCACCGAATTCCTACCGAAGCGCGATCAGACTTTCTGCCCCGGATGTCCGCACCGCGCCTCCTACTGGGCTATCCGTGAGGCGCTTCAGCGGGATCACCGCGGCGGTTTCGTCTGCGGGGATATCGGATGCTACGCGATGGCCGCCCTATTCCAGGCGGCCGGTTTCCATACAGCAAAAACGCTCCATGCGATGGGGTCGGGAACCGGAATCGCCTCCGGGTTCGGGAAATTGGGTCCTTTTGGCATGACGCAGCCGGTCCTTGCCGTCTGCGGAGATTCAACATTCTACCACGCGGCGATCCCCGCGCTGATCAACGCAGTCCACCAGCGCGCCGATATGACCTTCGTAGTCCTCGACAACAGCGGCACGGCGATGACGGGATTCCAGTCTCACCCGGGGCTTGACGTCAACGCCATGGGAGAGGCCGCTCCGATGGTCGATATCGCCGCACTCTGCAGGGCGATGGGCGTTCCGGTGACGATTCTGGATCCCTTCGAGTTGATTGAGACGCGGGAGACGCTGAACCGCCTTCTGGAACAACCAGAGGTAAAGGTTCTCATCCTGAAGCAGTCCTGCGCACTCTCCCCGGAGAAAAAAGGAAAGAAACGGTTCTCCATGCGGGTGGACGAGACCCGCTGCCGAGGTGAAGACTGCGGTTGCAATCGTCTCTGCACAAGAATTTTCCGCTGTCCCGGGCTCCTCTGGAACCAGGAGCAAAAAAGGGCCGAGATCGACGAAGTGATCTGCGCCGGCTGCGGGTTCTGCGTCCGGATCTGCCCAGCCGAAGCTATTCGGAGCGAGGAGGCGGTTAAGCCATGAAAGAGACCTTGGCGAAAGATCCGTACAATATCGTGATCACCGGCGTAGGGGGCCAGGGGAACGTCATGGCCTCCCGCGTGTTGTCGAACATGCTGGTTCGGAAGGGGTTCAAGGTGACGATCGGGGAGACCTTCGGAATGTCCCAGCGGGGAGGTTCGGTCATGAGCCATATCCGGGTCTCATCGGAATCGGTCTGGAGCCCGCAGATCCCGAAAGGTGGGGCCGATCTGATCGTCGCGATCGAGCCGATCGAGGGGATCCGCGTCCTCGCCGGTTACGGGAATCGGTCCGTAAAAGTTGTTGTGAACCTTCGCCCCATCTATCCCGTCGGCGTGATTACCGGCGAAGAGGAATATCCATCCGAGGAGACAATCCGCGCAAAGGTCACTGCGCTGGCTGCGGAGGCGCGTTTCTTGGCTGCGACCGAGGAGGCGATCCGTCTCGGCAATCCCATACTCGGGAACATCATCATGATCGGCGCTGTTGCCGGGCTGGGCGTTCTCCCGATCGATCGGGATCTTTTTGAAAGTGTGATCCGGGACGGAATGCCGGCTGCGCGGGTGGAAGTAAACCTCCGTGCATTTGCGATCGGCGAGGCGTTTGTCTTTTCAGTAAAAGAGGAGAAGCAATGAAAAACACGTTCAAGGCCGTACCTGTAGCGGAAGGTGTCTGGTGGGTCGGCGCCATCGACTGGAATATCCGGGATTTTCATGGTTATCAAACGCAACGCGGGAGCACATACAATGCCTACCTGGTTGTCGCGGACAAGATTACACTGATCGATACGGTCAAGGCGCCTTTTCAGGAGGAGATGATGACCCGCATCGCCTCGGTAATCGATCCGGGAAAGATCGATTACATCGTCTCCAACCACTCGGAGATGGACCACTCCGGCGCTCTCCCTGCGGTGATCGCGGCGGTGAATCCTGAAAAGGTGTTCGCCTCGACTGTCGGCGCGAAGACGCTGAAAGAACTTTTCCCGCTCGACCGGGATATCACGCCCGTGAAGGACGGAGAGACACTCAGCCTCGGGAGCTGCACCCTCACGTTTTTAGAGACCCGAATGCTCCACTGGCCGGACAGCATGTTTACCTACATCAAAGAGAAGGAGCTTCTCTTCTCCCAGGATGCCTTCGGAATGCACTACGCATCCTTGGAGCGGTTTGCGGACGAGTGCGATCCGGCATTACTCTCCTATGAGGCGGCAACCTACTACGCGAACATCCTGCTTCCCTATTCGCCACTGGTCCAAAAACTCATCGAAAAGGTAACGGCGGCAGGACTCTCGTTCCGGATCATCGCCCCGGACCACGGACCGATCTGGCGGAAGGAGACCGGAGGAATCATCGGAAGTTATGCGAAATGGGCCGCGCAGAAACCCGAGGCAAAGGCGGTCGTCGTCTATGCGACGATGTGGCAGAGTACGGAAAAGATGGCCCGCGCGATCAGCGAAGGGCTTGCGGCGGGCGGGCTTCACGTAAAGCTTATGGAGATGGATGCGACACACCGCAGCGACGTGGCGTATGAACTTCTTGGCGCCTCTGTTCTCGCGGTCGGTTCACCGACCCTCAACAACCACCTGCTCCCGAACATTGCAGACATCCTGACCTATCTGAAGGGCTTGAAGCCGAAGAACCTCATCGGCGCAGCTTTCGGTTCATACGGCTGGAGCGGGGAGGCCGTAAAACAGATCGAGGATGTTTTCGCGGAGATGAAGATAGAAAAAGCGGAGGGTATTCGCGTGAAGAACGTGCCGAACGTAGAGCTTCTTTCCCGTTGTTACGAACTCGGGAAAGAGATGGCTGAGAAGGTTCGCTGCCGCCTGTAGGCGCTTCGACTCCGCTCAGCGGCCGCTCCCTGAGCGGAGTCGAAGGGGGAAATTTTTGTTAACAGAAAGCGTTTATTGGGGAAGGAGGAAAGTCATGGAAAAATACGTATGTGTTATTTGCGGTTATGTTTATGACCCGGAGATGGGTGATCCCGATGCGGGAGTAAAGGCGGGGGTTCCTTTTGAAAAGCTTCCCGAAGACTGGGTTTGCCCTATCTGCGGAGCCGCCAAGAATGAGTTCGCGCCGGAATAGAAAAGTTCAAGTTTTTACTCGGGGAGGGATGCGTCATGGGGGGAACGAGGGATGCGTTGCAGCAGGCCTATACAGGTGAAGCCAAAGCTGCCCTGCGCCTGAAGGTATACGCGGAAAAGGCGGATGAAGAGGGATATCCGCAGATGGCAAAGCTCTTCCGGGTAATTGCATGGTCCGAAGAGATCCACGGGGCAAGAGCGCTGCGGGTTTTGAAGGAGATCAAAACGACGGAAGAGAACCTCGCGGAGAGCTTCCGGGCTGAGCAGGGGATTGCGGAAGTTGCATACAGCCGGTTTGTCAAGGAGGCCGAAACAGAAGGAAACCGGGCTGCGGTTCTCCATTTCAGCCAGAGTCGGGATGTCGAAGAGACCCATGCGAAGCTCTACAAGGAGGCGATGAACCACCTCCTCGAAGAGCGAGAGACGACCTACCATGTTTGTCTTATCTGCGGCTACGTCGCTGACGGCGTTCGGCCGGATGTCTGCCCGGTATGCGGCGCCGGGATAGAGAAGTTCAAGACCATGAGCTGACAAAGGGATCAAGGAAAAAGGGGGGACAGCTCCCGATTTTTGCTGCAAAAAGTCAGGAGCTGTCCCCCCTTTTTCCTCAGCACTATGC
>CAIUXU010000277.1 GCA_903903205.1 uncultured Syntrophobacterales bacterium | reverse complement strand
CTACAGCCCCATCCCGCTCGCCATTTCGGAAAAGACCTGGCAGAAGCTCTCTCCTGCTGACCGCGAGGCGGTCACCAAGGCCGCAAAGGAAGCTGCCGACTGGTCCCGCAAGACAATTCAGGCCAACGATGACAATCAGCTCAAAGAGATGGCTTCAAAAGGGGCGAAGGTCACAAATCCTTCCGCGGATCCTTTCCGGAAGGCGGTACAGCCGGTTTACGGTCAGGCGCGTGATAAGTACGGCGCCGCCGACGTAGACGCCTTTTTGGCGGATGCCGCAGCGGTGCGCAAGGCTATCCCCGTCAAGTAATCCTGCCGTACTCTCAAATGAAGCCGGAGGGCCACCCCCATAGCAGGAGCGGCCCTCCGAAGGGGGTTCACTATGAGTCACTTCCGTTTACCGCCGTCCCCGCCGGCCCCATTGTTGATCCGATGGCTTGGTAACGCCGTCGACTGGACGATTGTTGTGCTCGGTGCCATCATGGTCATCATGGTATTCTTCAATGTTATCATGCATGTGGTAGGCAAAGACGTCGCATTGACTACGGAGTTTTGTGAGTTCATGATGGTCTGGGTCTCCTTTTTAGGGGGCGCCTCGGTGGCCCGTCGCGGGCTCCACATGACGATCACCGAATTCCTCGACAAGCTGTCCGCCCCCATGCGACGCATGGCAGATGGAATCATCCAGGCCTTCTGCCTGGTTGTTCTCGGACTGCTGGTCAAGTTCGGGATGGGCATTGCGATGGCGAACTGGGGCAATGAACTGACGGTCCTTGGATGGCCGATGGCGTTGCAGTATCTCAGCCTGCCGGTTGGATCAGCAGCGATGCTGATATTCGTCGCATCCGATCTGGTTCAAATCGTTCGCGGAAAAACACGCGAAGAACGCTACGGAGGTTGATCGATGTTTGCACTCGTCATATTCCTTGTGTTTCTGGTCATTGCGCTGGCGGGTGTGCCGCTGATGTATGCACTCCTGGCCACCACCGTCGGTATGATCTGGCTGAACGGACTTTCACACCCGCTCGAAACGATTTTCCTCAGCTTCATCTCCGGGGTGGAACCCTTTATCCTGATCGCCGTGCCGCTCTTCATTTTCGGCGGCAACCTGCTCGCGAAAGGGGGCGTCGGCAAGCGAATCGTCGCTTTTGCGGCGACGCTCTTCGGCTGGTTGCCCGGAGGGCTCGCCGTGGTCACCACGGTCTCCTGCCTCCTGTTCGGCGGCGTGTCCGGATCGGCCATCGCGGACACCGCAGCGATCGGATCTCTGGTCGTCCCCATGATGAAGGAGAAGGGCTATGAGGGGGCATTCGCCGCGGCACTTCTGTCCGTTGCCGGAACCTTGGCGCTGCTGATGCCCCTGTCGATCCCATTCCTGGTCTATGCCTTCATTTCGGGTGTTTCGATGCGGCAGCTTTCCATGTCCGGGGTCGTCCCGGCGATCATTACCGCAATGGCCATCATCGTGGTGTGCATGTGGTATGGAAAGAAGTCCGGCTGCGACACGGGCGGGAAGCGGTCGTCCTTCCGGGAAATATGGGCCGCCTTCAAAGATGCGGGACCGGCACTGGTCATGCCGGTTATCATCATCGGCGGCATCTGGTCCGGCGTCTTCACGCCGACTGAGGCCGCCGCCGTGGCGGTCGTCTACGGTTTGCTCATCTCCATATTCTACTACAAGGATCTTACCTTCGGCGACCTTCCAGAACTGCTGCTCTCGTCCTTCCAGACAAGCGCCTCGGTATTGCTCGTCATCGGCGCCACAGGCTGTCTGTCGTGGCTGATGACCGTGGAACAGGTTGCCGCACAGCTTACCGTATGGGTCCAGAGCGTCGCCCACCAGCAATGGGTCTTCCTGCTGCTGACCAACGTGGCCCTGCTCCTGCTCGGTACATTCATCGAGCCGTTGCCGGCCATGCTGATGAGTGCACCTTTGCTATTCCCCCTCGCCCGGTCGTTCAACATCGACATGGTGCACTTTGGCGTCGTGATGACCGCCAACCTCTCCATCGCGCTGTACACCCCGCCCGTCGGAGGAACGCTGTTCGTCGCAGCCAAGCTCGCCGATGCCGGAATCGGTGCCATTACGAGGCACCTGATTCCCCTGATGGCGGCGACGGTCTCCATGCTGTTTGTGATCACCTATTTCCCGTCGCTGACCAAAGTCATTTTGTGGCTGTTCATGTAATGGAGGAAGGATTACAGATGATCGGCGTCAGTCCCGCGTTTATGGTTTCTCTTTACGGACCGGGGTTCTCCATCGGGAACTTCTGTGAGGGACTCGAGCTCGTCCGGGAGCTCGGCTTTTCCGCCTACCAGCCCGAGATCCTTGTCGGAACAGCGCTTGCGGAGTGGATGAAGGATGCCCGGAGTGTGCACCGCACGGCGAGCGATCTCGGTCTTGTCCCAACACAATTTGTGGCGCATTTTATGCTGGAGGAGTTCTCGAACCCGGAGAAGTTGAATCCCCGAAGCGGTATCGATGAACTGAAACAGGTGCTGGACATCATGCAGGTATTTTTACCGTGCCGCGTACTCACCATACCGGCCTCCACCTTCAGCGTGAACTGGAATTCGCCGGGAGCAACTGACTTTCGATGGTGGCAGGAGGTGCATCAGCGGCTTGTCGAAAAGATCGGACGGTATGTGGAGATGGTCGCAGAAGCGGGCATAAAGCTGGCCTTTGAAATCCTGCCCTTTTCAGTTTTTGGAGGCACCCGCCGCTTTCTGGAGCTGTGCAAGGAAATCGGCTCCCCATCCCTGGGTCTCAACTTCGACACCGGCCATGCGTGGGCTTGCCGGGAATGGGTGCCCATGCTGCCCTTTGAACTGAAGGGAAGAATTTTCGGCACACATCTGGGCGACAACATGAGCACGGAAAATATCAAGCTGGCGCCGGGGAAAGGTACGATCCCGTGGAAGCCCCTGCTGGCAAACCTGGCCGGCGCCGGTTATGACGGGAGCTGGGATATCGAAATCGGCTGCAGGCCCGATCAGGTTACCGGAGAGTACGGGTTCGGACTGAGCTATTTACAACAATTTTAAGGAAATAGGTGAAGGAGAAGATTCGAATGAACAATGAAGTCAAGTTTGCCTTGATAACAGGATTTGTAAGCAAGACCAAAGACCGCTTTCATGAATACAACGAGGAAAAGTCGCTGGCGGAACGTCTGGAGATGGTATCGCAGATGGAAGGGATGAGTGGCGTGGAAGTCATCTTTCCCTACGAGGTCAATGACGCGGCGAGTTTGAAATCCCTGCTCATCCAGTATAATCTCGGTATTGCCGCCGTCAACGTCAACGTGAAGGCAGAACCCGAGTTCCGCAACGGAGGTTTGACCTCCACGGATCCGGCCGTTCGTCGGAATGCCGTCCGGTTCATCAAGGACGCCAAGGACTTCGCCCAGTCCGTCGGCGCCGACAAGGTCACTTGCTGCCCGCTGGGGGACGGCTATGAATTCGCCTTCCAGTGTGACTACGCCCGGATGTGGAGGTTCCTCATCGAGACCTTTGGCGAGGCAGGGGCCTACAAGCCGGAGATCCCGCTCTTCATTGAATACAAACCCAGCGAGACGCGGGCCCACTGTTTTGTGGACACGGCCGCCAAGGCTCTTTGTCTGCTCAATGATATCGGCATCAAGGAAATGGGCATCACGATGGATTACGGCCATTCAAAGTACGGCCTGGAGAATCCAGCAGAGGTCGTTGCCTTGCTTGCAAAAAGCCGCTTTCCCTATTATATCCACATTAACGACAACAACGGCCGATGGGACTGGGATTTGATGGCAGCATCACACAACTTCCTGGAATATGCGGAATTTATTTTCTACCTGCAGGAATACGGATACAGTGACTATTTGACGTCAGACACGTCGCCGACACGCTGGGATATCCGCGGCACCTTCGAGGCCAATGCACGGATGACCCGAAAGATCTGGGACCGGCTCAATGGCCTGGACCGTGTGGAGTTTGCAGGGCTGATCCGTGGAAACGATTTTCTGAAGACCTGGAAATTTGTCGAAGCGAATATCTTTAAACTGTAAATGAGGTGTATTCCAATGGCAAACAGTGACTTGCGTATCGCCATCGATTGTGACGAAACAGCAATCGATCTGAAAAAAGTCCTCTGCGACCATCTGAAGAAACGGGGCGTTCATATTACTGACCTGGATTATCTCGGTCAGGAAAAAGCTGATTACCCTGAAATCGGTTTCCATCTGGCGCAAGAGATCCAAAAACGCCATTACGACCGGGGCATTCTGATCTGCGGCACCGGACTCGGTATGGCAATGATCGCAAACAAAGTCGAAGGGGTGTTCGCTGGAACCTGCCACGATGTCTATTCCGCAGAGCGCCTGAAGAAGAGCAACGACGCTCAGGTTCTGACCATGGGCGCCCGGGTGATCGGTCCGGAGCTGGCCAAGATGGTGGTCGATGCCTGGCTCCACTCGGAGTTCCAGGGAGGCGGGTCTCTCCCCAAGGTTGACAAGATGCGGGAACTGGAGCATGCATCATTTCACAGGAAGGCTTAAGGGCTCATCCTTAATCGTTTCAGCCGGTACTGTTTGTCATGAAAGAGGGGCCAGATGACGGATCAATCCGGAACAAGTCAAGAACTACACGAAGAAATATCCATCCTTAAGCAGAGAATAATGGAATTGGAACACTCGGAATCGGAGCGCAAGCAGGCGGCGGAGGCGCTTCAAAGGAGCACGGAAGAGGCACTTCGATTGGCGAAGGAAAACAAGATCGTGGCCGACATCGGTCGAGTCATCAGCTCAACCATAAGCATCGAGGAAATCTACAAGGCATTTTCCGAGAGAGTAAAAGAGCTAATACCATTCGATCGAATCGTCATCAATCTTATCGATCCAGAGAATAACGTTGTTTCATGTCAATATCATGAAGGAATCTTTGTTTCTGGAAGACAAGGTGGTGATATTCTCCCTTCAGAAGGAACCGTAACGGCACAGATCATAAGGACCGGCATAGGATTCATCATTCAATTGGAGAGTGCCGATGAGATGGGGGAAAAATACCCCGGCCTCCTACCTGAATTACAACACGGAATTCGATCATTCTTAACCGTTCCCCTGATTTCCAAGGAACATGTCATAGGCGGATTGGCATTGCGGTCAACAAAATCAGGAGCCTATACGAATCGTGATCTCATGCTTGCCGAAAACATTGCAAACCATATTGCCGGGGCTATTTTCAATGCCCAGCTCTTCATCGAACTTAAGCGGGCGGAGGACCAAAAGGAGGCCGCGATCGAGGCTCTGAGGGAAAGTGAAAATAGATACCGAGAGCTCAGTATTGTCGATGATCTGACCCAGCTCTACAATTCGCGGCATTTTTACTCTCAGCTTAAAATCGAATTAGACCGGTCTAACCGCTATGAACAGCCGTTAACCCTCCTCCTGCTTGATCTCGACAATTTCAAGACATTCAACGACACATACGGTCATGTTGAAGGGGATCAAGTTTTGATGCGACTCGGGCAGGTGGTGAGACGATGCCTGCGCGGGACGGATCTGGCTTATCGTTACGGCGGCGAAGAATTCACCATCATTTTGCCCTCGACAACAAGCGTGGATGGTGCCGTAACAGCGGGAAGAATCCGGACTGAATTCAAGAAGGAGACCTTCTCCCCGGCGCCGGACCGGGACGTCCATGTGACGATGAGCATCGGACTTGCGCAATACAGGCCGCCGGAGGAGATGAAGGCCTTCGTTCAACGGGTTGACCAGTTGATGTACCAAGGGAAAAGGAGTGGGAAGGACAGGGTTTGCAGTGGACCGCAACCGTAGAAAAGCTTGGAGGGTAATCCTCGCTTCGATCCCTTATCTGAGGCCGAGGATAAGCAGGTGCAGGAGAGAGGGTATCCGATAGGTTGACGCCTTTCCAAATCAGAAATTATGCAAGAGCCGGATTAGGGAGGTGGAAGACATGCAGAAGATGATCAATGCGCCTGAGGCGGCGGTGGATGAAATGGTGGAGGGCTACCTCAAGGCCCATCCGGATCTGGTCGCCGGGACGGACAATGCGCGCGTGCTGAAGTACCGGCAGGCCCCCATCCCCGGCAAAGTGGGAATCGTCACCGGGGGTGGCTCGGGCCACAAACCGGCCTTTATTGGCTACATCGGCCGGAACATGGTCGACGCCGTCGCCGTGGGCGAGATCTTCTCTTCTCCTCCGGCACAGATGTTTTTCGACGCCTTCAGGGCCGCGGACGGCGGCAAGGGAGTCGCCTGCCTTTACGGAAACTACGCAGGCGACAACATGAACGTCCGAATGGCCGTGGAGCAGGCGAAGGAAGAGGGAATCGAGGTCCGGACGGTCGTAGCCAACGACGATGTCCCCTCCGCTCCCGGAGACCAGCGGGCCAAACGCCGCGGCGTGGCCGGAGAGATCCTGATGTGGAAGGTGGGCGGTGCCAAGGCGGCCATGGGGGCCAGTCTTGATGAGGTCATTGCCCAGGCGCAAAAGGCCATCGACAATACTCGCAGCATGGGCATCGGCTTGATGCCTTGCACCATCCCTGAGGTCGGTCATCCCAACTTCATGATCGAAGAGGGCAAGATGGAGGTTGGGATCGGCCACCACGGCGAACCCGGCCTGGAAGTGGTCGCGCTGGAAACCGCCGCGCAAATGGCGAGGCGCATGACCGAGATCATCCTGCCAGATCTGCCGTTCAATGCTCATGACGAAGTGGTGGTGTTGATTTCCGGCTTGGGATCGACACCGCTGATGGAGCTCTACATCCTGTACAATGAAGTGGAGAAGATCTTCGGAAAGAAGCAGCTCCGGATTTACCGGCCTTACGTGGGGAATTACTTCACGTCGCTGGAGATGGCCGGCGTCACCCTGACGGTCATGAAGCTCGACGCGGACCTGAAAGCCTGCATCGACTATGAGGTCGATTCGATGGGGTTGCGCCAGTTTGCTTAGGAGATTGGGTATGGAACAATTTGCAAACCGGGATGGAATCCCGCTCATTTTCGATCTGATACGTGCCATCCAGGAAAACAAACAATACCTGAGTGACATCGACGGCGCGATCGGCGACGGCGATCACGGCATTAACATGAACAAGGGTTTCACGCTCTGCAGGGAAGAGCTTCTGGCCAATCCGGGCAATCTGACTCACGGACTGAAGACATTGTCGAAAATCCTGGTGATGAAGATCGGGGGGTCGATGGGACCGTTGTACGGTACCTTCTTCAAATCCATGGCAGCGGCATGTGACGGACAGGATGCCATCGATATGGCGGTGTTCGGCAGGATGCTCTCTTCCGGCAGAGAGGGGATACAGAAGATTAGTGACGCCAAGTTGGGCGATAAAACTCTGATGGATGTATTGCTTTTGGCGGAAGCTGCCTATCAGGCCGCAGCACAAACCGGTGAACCGTTCCGGGTATGTCTGGATAAGATGGTCGAAGCTGCCCGGCATGGGCGTGATGCCACAAAGGAGATGGTGGCAAAGTTAGGGCGCTCCAGCCGGCTGGGTGAGCGGTCCCGCGGTGTCGTTGATGCCGGGGCGGCGTCCTGCTGTCTGATCCTGGAAACCATGGCCGGAACAATCGGCCATTTGCTCAACGGCAGCCTGGATTCAAGCCAGGGATTATAAAATAACCGAGGAGGTCGTGTTCCAATGTCTGTCGCGGATGTAAAGACTCTTCAACAGGAATATCTGGATTTGCTCCGTCGCTCTGGATTCCCGATCACGGATGCGGAATGGAAGGCCGTGGAGATCAGTGATTTTGGATTGGGCAACCTGCGCTCCGAGGGTTTTGCCTTCATTGATATCCTCCGTTCCTTACGCCTGAGAATCACTCTGATCGCACTGCTGCCAAACCAGACTCTCCCCCAGCATGTGCATCCGCCCTATGAAGGGGAGCAGGGGAAGGAAGAGACCCTCAGGGTACTCTCCGGACAAACGAAGGTATACATCAAAGGCAAAGCGACTGATCCGGACCTGCTGATCCCTGCGGGAAAGGATCGGTTTTATACCGCGCGGCAGCAGGCCTGCTTGAATCCCGGTGGGCAATATACCATCTCTCCCGGTATTGAGCACTGGTTCCAGGGTGGACCGGAAGGGTCGGTCAACATTTGTTTCCAAAACCGGGTGGATGAGACCAAGAACCTCTTCAGTGATCCTCAAAGCTTTGGCTGCCCCATTGGCACAGGTGACCCTTGAATCTGCAAGCGAACCATTTTCAACAGCTTACCGCTGAGAGCTTCAACCTTCCGCCGGTAAAAGGGAAACCATGAAGGACAATGAACCGATTAAAACACTCTCGACGGAAAGGAAACCACGGTCCGGGTCGCCCGGCCGCCAGAGAGAGATCGACACGTGCACCGGAGCCGCCGGGAAGATTTCTTTGGACATCGCTGTTTTGCCCGGTGATGGCATCGGGCCGGAGGTGATTGGCGCCACGCTTGCCGTGTTGAAGAAGTTGGAGGAGAGGTGGACGAAAGTCTGCTTTGCTTTCCGTGAACATGCTGTCGGCACTGCGGAATATCTTCGGTACGGCGACCCCCTGTCGGAGGAGGCGTTTGCGGCTTGTCGCCAGGCGGACGCGGTGCTGCTGGGCGCGATGGGCCTGCCCAGCGTCCGCTGGCCCGATGGGCGGGAACTTTCACCGCAGCTTGACTTGCGCGAGCGACTCGATCTCTACGCAGGCCTACGGCCCATCCGGCTGTACCATGCGCAGGACACCCCGCTGAAGCGGTACGGCGCGGGGGAGATTGATCTCGTGATTGTGCGCGAGAATTGCGAAGGGTTGTTCTCCGCCCGGCTCAGCAAATCCGATCCGGCCAGTGGCGAGGTCCGCGATTTGCTGCGCATCACGCGCCGGGGCGCCGAGCGCGTCTTCCGGGCGGCGTTTGAACTGGCAGGCCGTCGCCGAAAAAAATGCACCCTGGTGGACAAGGCCAATGTGCTGCCTTCCATGGTATTCTTCCGCTCCGTGTTCGACGATGTCGCGCGGGAATACCCCGAGGTCGAGGCCTCACGCGTCTATGTGGATGCGATGGCCTTGTACCTGTTGCAGAAACCACACGAATTCGATGTGCTGGTCACGGAAAACATGTTCGGCGACATCCTCAGCGACCTGGCCGCTGGTCTCGTCGGCGGCATGGGCATGGCGCCGTCTGCGGACATCGGCGATGACTGCGCCGTCTTCCAACCCTCGCACGGAACTGCGCCGGACATTGCCGGAAAAGGCATCGCCAATCCCATCGCCGCCATCCTTTCGGCGGCAATGATGCTCGAATGGCTGGGGCATCCGGAGTTGCTTGACGGTGCCACCCGCATCCGTCACGCCGTCGAAACGGTGCTCTCCGACCCGGCCAACCGGACGCCGGACACCGGAGGGCGGTTGGCCACGCAACAGATGACGGAAAAGATTATGGAATGCCTATGAACGGGAATCCAGGCAACGGGTTTTCAACATCCGGGGCCGAATCCGGCCGGGTTGAACAACAGGAAAGCATTTCCTTCCCGCGTATCATCGATCTTACACTTACGCTTTGTCCCGGTATGAGGGGCGTTGCCTGTGAGCCGAAGTTCAACTTCAGCGAACACGGCTGGAACGCGCAGACGCTTCACCTCTATTCCCACTGCGGAACGCACATCGATGCGCCCACCCACTCCGAGGCAGGCGACCGGACGATCGACGAGGTGCCGCTGGCGCAGTGCATGGGCCCGGCCTGGCTCGTGAAGCTCGACGGCATTGCGCCCCGGACGTTGATCACCGTGGCCGACCTCGGCAGCATTGCGACGCGGTTCGCCCCCGGGGACAGCCTGATTCTTCGCACGGGCTGGAGCGCCTTCATCGACGAAGCGAAATGGCGTGATGAATTGCCGCGCGTCAGCCTCGAACTTGCCCGCTGGTGTGTCGAACATCGCGTGAAGCTTCTCGGGGTCGAACCGCCGTCGGTGGCGGACGTGAATGATCTACCGGAGCTCATCCGGATTCACCAGACGCTGTTGGGCGGAGGCGTCTTGCCTGTGGAAGGGTTGACCAACCTCGAGGCAATCCGGCAGGAGAAGGTCTTCTTCGCCGCGCTGCCGCTGAAGCCGTTGCGTGGAGACGGTTCACCCGTACGGGCGTTTGCCATCGAAGGTGGGCAATGGTCGGCGTTCTGAACGATCGTCAGGTACCTTTACAGCCACCGATCGCCTTTCTCGGGAATCCTTTCCCAAGCAATACTCCATTCGACAGGTTGCAAGAGGCGTCGATTTAAGACATCAATAGTACCGTCAATATTGAATACCGTTCGAAATGTAGTATGGATGAACAAATACAGAAAAACAACATTACAGGAAGTTGTACACACGCACGAGAGTCCGGAAACCATTAAGCCGCTGTGTTTTCCCCTGAGCCGGTTTTCCTGAAGCGACCGCCTTCCTGAGCCTATATCTTGTCTTCACTCTCATTTTTATACGGTTTATCTTGTTTCAGCAGCGCGGACCTTAATCGTTCGATCTCTTCCACCGCCCCGGACGCCAAACGGATGGCCTCTTCGGCATCCGCCGCATCTGCGGAATCGAAATCTCCGTAGTCCGCATCAGTCCTTCTGGAAAAAAGCAACTTGAATGTCTTGATGGTTTCTAGCGGGAGAAGTTCTGTTTTTACGAATTTCAGGCTCAGCATGGTGACCGCGCCTTCATGAGTCTCCGGGTTGACGCCGCACAGAATGAGAATGCTTCTGGCGGCAGCCAGCAATGCATAATAACTCCGATTGATTGAGGTCTTGACGCGCCCCTCCCGGAAGTTTCCCTTTGCGTCCTCCAAAAATTCGTGTGCCTTTTCCATCCTGGTCTGACTGAGTATTTTCTTGTCGGTCCATGAAAGCGTCATAGCGGCACCCCTTCTTTAACGATATTCTCGTAGAACGGCGTATGAAAACGTTTTTCCATCTCAAATTCGCGGATATCCTTGATGACCGGTGCGAAGGAGAGCCCTTTTTTCATCTCTTCCTCGACGATGATGCCGATCACCTCCTGCTCCAGCGCCGTTGTCCTGCCGTCCACGACCACCAGGAGGTCGAAATCGGACCATTCATCGTGATTGCCCCGCACGCGGGAGCCGAAGGCGTGGGCGGAGACGATCTTCCCGTCCAGGTGGCTCCGGAGGGCTTGAATCACGTCTTTCAGGGCTTCCCGTTCATGGATAAACATGCTGTTACCGCCTGCCGCTTGATGTGTAGATGTGAGTGATGAGCACGGTATCTACCTACCATCACAGGTGCAGAATATCAAGGAAATAGAGGGAATGCAAAATGATGGAAAAGGGCTGAAAAGAAACGAGGGAAACGACGCAGTCCAGAAGGCGGCGTGGTGACCTCGACCCTGCATGAGATGGAGGTGGGCGCGGTGATGGGCGTCCGCGGGCCGCTGGGGAACTCCTGGCCGAGCTCGACAAACTGACCAAGGAGTACTGATCGCCTTCCATTTGGAACAGCGTTTGTACCTTGGGAAGATCCATTTAATGTGCCGTTTAATTTCCCATGAAGGAGCTATTTCGCCATATCATTTACTGCTTCTTGCCAACCAGAGCCTGGCTGATTGCCTCGCCAAGTCCCTTGAGTGTGTAAGGTTTACCAAGGAAGACTTGCGGCAATTCGGGGTGGTCGCCGGCCATGACCTGGGCTTTGTCGTAGCCGCTTGCCAGGATTACCGGAAGGTCAGGCGCGAGTTCACGCAGTGCGGTCAATGTCTCCCATCCGTTCATGCGCGGCATGGTCAGGTCGGATAGCACCAGTCGGATTTCATCCTGCCGCTGCCTAAATATTTCCACCGCTTCGACGCCGTCCTTTGCTGCCAGCACCGAAAAACCAAGTCGCGTGAGCAGAGCTGCGGCCATGTCGCGCAACATCTCTTCGTCATCAACCAGCAGTATCGTGCCGCCGCCCGTTGCCAGGGGTTGGGCGACGAAGTCCGGCTGCCGGGGAGCTTCTTCGGCAGAAACAGGTAAAAAGACCCGGAAGGTGCTCCCTTGTCCTGGTGTGCTCTCCACCGTGACACACCCATCGTGAGCCTTTACAATCCCCAGGACCATGGCCAGGCCCAAACCTCGCCCCGTGAACTTGCTGGTGAAAAACGGGTCGAAGAGTTTTTCGATATCATTCTCCGCGATTCCGCAGCCCGTGTCGGCCACTTCCAGGCAGGCATAGGCAGATTCCTGCGGCTGCTGGCCGACGGGGAAGCGGTGTGATTCAGGAATATCCGCCGGAGAAGCTGTTTTGACGCTTAGGTGAATAGAACCACGGCCCGTACCGACAGCCTCACAGGCATTGGTGATCAGGTTGGTCAACACCTGCTGTATCTCACTCGCGTTGATCATAACGGCAGGCCCGGGAGAAGGCAAATTGATCTCCAGCTTTACGGTTCCCGGCATGGAAGCTTCATGAATAGGCAGGTTCCGGCGGCAAGTTTCGGAAAGATCGAGCAGCTCACGTTTGTCAAACGATTGACCAAGGTAGGTCAGCATCTGGCCGCTCACCTCCGCCGCCTTTTGTGACGCGCGCATGGCTGCGGTCAAACTATGGAGGATTGGTCCCGCAACTTTCGGCAGATCCATCAATGCCAGCTCCAGGTTCCCGATCACCACTCCCAGTTGGTTATTGAAGGTATGGGCGATGGCCCCGGCCATGCGGTTCAGACTTTCGGCTTTATGAAGTTGCCGGTTTTGGGATTCGAGTTTTTCCCTCTCCGTTTCCGCCTGTTTGCGCTCGGTGATGTCGATGGTGTAACCGGCCAATAAAGTTTTATCTCCCAGGACGATAGGGAACTTGATGGTGGTATAGTTACGACCGTTGAATTCTTCATCCAGTCTCAGCACATCACCACTGGAGACGACAGCACAATCGTCTGCGGTAATCTTCGCGGCTAATTCGGGTGGAAACAGCTCATTCACGTTCTTGCCGACCATTTCGGAACCCGGGATACCGATCATCTGTCTAAAATTATCGCTGGCTTGCAATATGATGCTCTGGGTGGGAGTCATTTCTTTGATGTAGGTGTAAACAGGGGAGTGGCGCATAAACAGCGTGAACAACTCATTGCTTTCCCGTAATGCTTTTTCCGCTTTATTGAGATCGTTGAACAGATGTGCATTGCCGATCGCCCCGGCAACCTGTATCGCGATTCTCTCTGCCAAGTGGAAAGCCTGCTCCGTGTAGGCATTCTGCTTTTTCGACGAGAAGTGCAGGACCCCGATCACCTCGTTCCGGTGGATCAGGGGAACGCTGACGATCGATTGCATCTCTGCCTGAAACATGGGGGAAAGCAAGGGAAACTGGTCTTCGATTTCGTCAAAGCTCGCAGGCTGAACGCGAAGGCCGGTCCGTGTCCGCATTACAGCCTCACTTAACGATCCCGCAAGGACGAT
>CAIUXU010000276.1 GCA_903903205.1 uncultured Syntrophobacterales bacterium | reverse complement strand
TGGCTGGTTGCTAGCGGTTTTGATCTGACCCTGATTCGGGAGGGCGCCCTCGGGAAAAGCCAGCCGGTCTGGCTGGTCGGCGCCTCCGCCGGGGCCTGGCGCTTCGCGGCCTGGCTTCAACCAGAGACGGAGCAGTGCTACCGCACCCTGATGGAATCGTACATCAGCGCCGCTTACGGACGGAAGGATACCCCGGAGACGATCCTCCAGTCCCTGATCGCGATCATCGACAGCTATATCGCTGATGATGCCCTTTCCTTCGCTCTGACCAACAAGCGGTACCGCCTGGCGATCCTCACCTCCCGCGCGGAACATCTTACGGCTTCCGATTGGCCCTGGGTGCAGAAGACCGGTTTCATCCTCGGCTTTTTAGCCAACGCCCTTCGTCCAGCGCTCGTGTATCACTTTGCCGAACGTGTCGTCTTCTATTATGGTGTCCAGCCGCCCGACTTCTGCACGCGAAAGGGGTTCCGCGGCCGTTTTTTTCCGCTCTCCGAGGTCAATTTCAAGGCCGCCGTGATCGCCTCTGGCGCCATCCCCATTGCCGTCGCCGGCGTGCGGGACATCTTCGGCGCCCCCGACGGCGTTTACCGCGACGGGGGGTTGCTCGACTATCACATCAACCAGGATTACCGGACGCGAAGCGGCGGGTTGACCCTCTTTTTCCACCACCAGGAACGGATCATTCCCGGCTGGCTGGACAAGAGGTTTAAAAAGCGCCGCCCACCGGAAGAGTTTCTGGATTCCGTCGTAATGGTCTATCCGTCGGAGAGTTTCGTCGAAAGTCTGCCGGACGGCCGAATCCCCGACCGCGGTGATTTTAAGACCTTTATCGACGACCCGGTGACGCGAATTGCGAACTGGCGGCAGACGGTGGCGATGTCGGAGTCGCTCGGCGAGGAATTCCTGGAGTTGATAGCAGGCGGTCGGCTGCAGGATGTCGTCGAAAGGATTTGACGGCTCATGCAGAACATGGGAATCGCACGTCGTGTCGAATGTTTGAAGAAAAGCCTGAAGCGCTGCGTGCTCTGCCCGTGGATGTGCCGGGTTGACCGTATTGCCGGCGCAACGGGGTTCTGCCGTCTCGCATCGGAAATGGTCATCAGCAAGGCAATGCCCCACCACGGCGAGGAGCCGCCGCTCTCCGGAAGCTGTGGGGCGGGTACGATCTTTTTCTCCTCCTGCAATGTAAAGTGCGTCTATTGTCAGAATTATCAGATCAGCCACACGCCCACGGGACGGCCGGTTACCGCCGGGGAGCTTGCCGAAATCATGCTGGAGCTCCAGGCGTTGGGTTGCCACAACGTCGAGCCGGTCACCCCAACCCCCCATCTGCCGGGGATCATGGAGGCGCTCGCAATCGCCAGGGAACAGGGGCTTCGTGTCCCTTTTGTCTTCAACTGCGGCGGGTATGAACGGGCCAGAATCCTTCGCCTGATCGACGGGATGGTCGATATCTATCTACCCGATTTCAAATACGGACTGGATGACGCGGGAAAGAGCTTCTCCGGGGTGGCGGACTACCCGCGCCACGCGTTGGCCT
>CAIUXU010000275.1 GCA_903903205.1 uncultured Syntrophobacterales bacterium | reverse complement strand
TTCCCTCGCCACGAGCCGCTCCATCGGCGCATCAAGGAGCTCCGCTGCGGTAAGCATGAGGGACTCCTTGATGGGCTGCGCGGCAAGAAGAATGGCATTGCCCATGAGGGTGAGGGAACGGGACCCAACCGTAGGGCCAGACTCAGGTGCGCTGTCCGTATCGGGCGCCAGGACCCTGACATCTTCAAGCGCCACGCCAAGCGCTTCCGCCGCGATCTGGGCGATGCCCGTGTGCATACCCTGGCCCATCTCGACGCAGCCCTGGTATATGATCACCGAGCCGTCTTCCAGCAGGTGCAGGTTGACCCCGCAGCCGTCCGCCGTTGTGCCGATACTCGTCCGGTACCATCCGATCGCCATGCCGTAACCGGTCCGTTTATCGTCACGTCTGGCCTGCGCGGGATCGGGCGTGGGCTGTCGTTTGGAAGTCCAATTAAAGAGCTTCTTCGTCTCCGCCATCGTTTCCCTGAGCCCGATACTCTGGTCGATAATCTGCCCCGTGGCCGTCTTCGATCCGAGTTTGAAGGCGTTTTTCAGCCGGAGTTCATATGGATCCATCTTCAGCAGATCCGCAAGCTCATCCACCAGCGATTCATGGGCAAAGTTTGACTGGGGCGCGCCGAAACCCCGCATGGCGCCACCGTACGGATGGTTTGTGAAGACAAGAAACCCTTCCACCTTCACATTCGGGATCTCGTAGGGTCCTGCCAGCATGATCACCGCGTGGGCGTGGACACCGCCCGCGGGAGGGAGAACGGGACCGAGCGAGGCGTACGCCCCCTGTTCGTTGTAGATGGTGCCTTCTACCGCCGTGAAGGTTCCGTCCTTCTTTGCCCCGAACTTGCACCGGATGATCATCGGGTGACGCTTGCACGTGGAGAGCATGATCTCCTCGCGGGTGTACTCGATCCGCACTGTTTTGCCCGTTTTCCAGGCCAGGACCGCAGCCCTGACGCAGGTATCGATAGGCGAATCTTCCTTGCCGCCGAAACCGCCGCCCAGTGGGGTTACCATGCAACGGACCCGGTTGATGGGAATGCCCAGCACCGGAGCCACGTTTCTGCGGGTGGTGAAAGGCGCCTGCATGGGACCCAGCACGGTCATGGTCCCGTCGCCGCCGGGGATCGCCACGGCAACATCCGGTTCAAGATAGGCATGTTCCAGGAAGGGGACGACGAAGGTCCGCTCCAGGACAACGTCTGCGTCGCGGAACCCCTGCTCCGTATCTCCCTTCAAAACCCGGGAGGTGGTGATGAGGTTGCCCGACTCATGAATCCGCGGGGCGTCGCTCTTCATCGCGTCGATGGGTGAGAAGACGGCAGGAAGCTGCTCGTACTCTACCGTGATGAGACCAAGGGCCTTGATGGCCGTCTTTTCGTCGACGGCGGCGACGAGCGCGACCGCGTCTCCTACGAACCGTACCTTGTCGCCGCAGACGACCGGCTGGTCGGGGACGATCGCCCCCCAGCCGTTCCTGCCGGGAATATCCTTCGCCGTTACGACTGCGGCCACGCCTGGCAGCGCCTCTGCCCTCGACGTGTCGATGCCCTTGATGAGGGCGTGAGGATAGGGGCTTCGCAGCACCTTTCCGTGAAGCGCGTCGTGATAATCGATATCCGCGATGTACTTCAGCGCTCCGGTAACCTTGTCTTTTGCATCCAGCCTCGGTCTTGATTTGCCGATAACCGCGAATTCCTTATCGTTTCGAACCGTATCTTTTCCCTGGTCAACCATGGTTCACCTCAATTCCCCGGCCTGCGATGCCGAATCGATGGCCGTGATGATCTTCTGGTAGCCCGTGCACCGGCAGAGGATGCCCGATATGGCGAGCTGGATCTCTTCCCGTGTCGGGTGCGGATTCTCGTCGAGCAGCGCCTTGCCCGCCAGCACCATGGCCGGCGTGCAGAAGCCGCACTGGATAGCCCCGTCTTCGATAAACTTCTTCTGGATCAGGTGCATCTCGCCGTTTTGTTCGAGGCCCTCGATTGTGAGAATTGCGCCCCGGTCCGCTTTCACTGCGGGGACGATACAGGAGGCGATGAGTTTTCCATTCAGAATAATGGAACAGGCGCCGCACTCCCCCTCCCGACAGCCCACCTTCGTCCCGGTGAGGCCGACCTTTTCCCGCAGAACGTCAACGAGCATATCGCCGGGTGCTACGTCCAGGGCGATCTCTTTTTCGTTGACCTTGAATGTGATCGATTTCCTAGCCATTGTTTTCCTCCAGCCTTTTCAGTGCCATAGCGATTCCTCTCTCGACGAGGACCGCTACCATGGCCTTCCGGTATTCGGATGTCCCACGAATGAGGCTTGTCCTTGGGTTTGCGGCTTTCGCGGCATCCGCCGCGGCCTTTTTGATGACCTCTTCGCCGACCGGGCTTCCTGCCAGAATTTCCTCGGCAGCTTTGCAACGGAACGGGGTCGTTGTCACTGGACCCACCGCGATGCGGGCCTTGGTAAAGGTCTTCGCGCCAGGGTCCACCCCGATGACAACGGCCACCGTCAGGATCGGAAGCACAAGGGTCTTTCGCTTGGCAAGTCTCATGGCAGCGCTTGCCTCTCCCGTTCTGAGGCCGGGGAAGGAAATCTCCGTCACGATCTCTTTGGTGCTGTCGATCGTGGTCCGGCCTACGCCCGTAAAGAGCTCCGCCAGGGGGACACTCCTCACACCCTGCCTGCTCATGATTTTGACCGATCCATCCAGAGCCAGCAGCGGTATCAGGGTGTCGGCGCCCGGCTGGGCGTTGATGATGTTGCCCGCCACCGTGGCAATATTCCGGATCTGAGGTGAGCCGAGCCGGGATGCGCCTTCGGCCAAAGCCATGCCCCGCTTCCGGATAAGCCCGGACAGCGCAACCTCGGTGTGGGTAACCAGCGGGCCGATCTTCACGGTCTCTCCGTCCAGTCTTATTGTCCCCAGGCCGGGTATTCGGGTGATGTCGACGAGAACCTTTATCTCTGGAGCTCCCTTTCGGCTCAAGGGGACGATATCGGTTCCGCCGGCAATGATTCGCGCCGCGCCGTGGTACCGCTCGAGCATCTCCAACGCCTCATCGAGTGACTCCGGCACAAGATACTCTTCCCATTCCATGTCCTTTGCATAGGCAACGATATCCAATGCTTGCATCATTGCTCCTTTCTTTTTACGGAGTGACAGTGGAGAGAATTTTTCCCTCTGTCACAGTTCAATAGGCCGAAAAATCAGTACCACTGCCATAACCACAAAGATCATTGCATCCGCCGCAGCGCCCCAATACCATGCCGTTACGGCCATGACCATACCCAAAGTGTAAGACGCGATCGCCGTACCGCGCAGATTGCCCATACCTCCCACGATTACGACGGCGAAACAGAGGGTTACAATTCGAAAACCCATATACGGGTGAATCGTGCTGATGGGGCCGTAAAGAATGCCGCCCAGTGAAGCCAGAGCGCTTCCCAGAATGAAGACGATGGCAAAATATTTGTCGATATCGATCCCGAGACTCAGGACCGCCTCCCGGTCTGCCAATCCTGCAACCACGATCTTGCCAATAATCGATTTTTTGAAAAAGATGGAAAGACTGATGAAGATCAGGAAGGAGAGGCCGATGATAATCAAACGGTAGAGGGGGATCTCCAGCGCAAAAAAGCTGACGCTGGTCCCTACGGGATCGCTGATGGGAACGGGGCTTGCGCCCCAGATCCATTTGATGAGGTCCACGCCGATAAGAAGGACCGCGTAGCTTGCGATGATGGCGTAGTCGATGGACTTGCCGTAGAGCCGCCTGATGACGAACTTCTCGATCACATAGCTCACCGGCAATGATGCCAGGATCGCGAGTATCGCTGCGATAACGAAATTTCCCTTCGCGACGGGAAGCAGCGCAAAGAGCGCGTAGGCGCCTACTGCATAGACGAGACCGTGCGCAAAATTGACGATCCTCATGCTTCCGAAGGTCAGGGAAAACCCTATCGAAACAATGTAAAGGATGCCGCCGATCGTGAGGCCGTATGCGATGACTTCAAACATTCTCCCTATCCACCTTTACTTTTCCGCTGCCATTGCGTTGGCTTTTATTCTCTTCTCCACCAGTTCGCGGACGTATCCCATGATGCCTTTCCTGAATCCGAACGCGATGATGAGGAGGGCCGCGCCGAGAAACATCTCCCATCGGGCGATGTACTTCGCGAGGTAGTTGCTGATTACCATGTAAGCCGTACCGCCGACGACGGCGCCTAACTCAGTCCCTGGTCCACCGATGAGGGCCGCGAAGATCACCTCCACATTCCTTGCCGGGTCCATGAAACCCGGATTGGCGAACCCGTAGTTGATTACAAACAGCGCACCGGCAAACGCCGATACCGAGGTCGAGATGATGAAGGCGACCCATTTGTAGGCGGAGGTGTTGTAGCCGAGGAAACGAACCCTGGTCTCGTTCTCTTTAATGCCAAGAAGCATGATCCCGAACGCCGATCCATAGAGACGGTGCATCAGGTAGTACACAGCGACCAGGCATGTCAGGCAGAAGGCAAAAAGAAAGTGGATGTTCCCGAAATTCACGAAGCCGTAACTGTTGAACGTGAGGGAAACCCCGTCCTCCCCGCCCGTATACCGGGCAAGGGCTACAAGAACGATGAAGTAGCCGATCTGGTTAAAAGCCACGTTGATGAGGGCGAAGGCGGCGCCTTTTGTTTTGACCGCAATGGGCCCAATGATCAGCCCGAGAAACGCGCCCGCGGCGATGCCCATGGCCATGGCCAGGAAAGGATCGGGGACGAGATATTTCGCGCACATGGCGGCTCCGTAAGCCCCCGCACCCAGATAGAGCGTGTGCCCGAAGGAGATCCTTCCCATGTGGCCGTAGAGCACATCGAATCCGAGAACATAGATGCAAAAGATTACGAAGTCCGTGATCTTGTTGACCGACGCGGAGTAGGCGAACGCCACAAAACCGACGACAATGACACCGATGGCGAAAGCGACTGAGTTATTGAGTATCTTTAACATTCGTTATCCGATGCAGTGATGCATGCTCCATCGCTTCCTACAAAAGGCTCTCGATATAGGCCTGGTCCCGGATCTCGGCCTCTTCAGTGATTTCCCGGAGCACGTTTCCCTCTTTCATAATGTATACCCTGTCGGCCATCCTCGACACAATGGCGAGGTTCTGCTCGACCACAACCATCGACAACCTTCCTTTCATCTCCATGAGTATCCGGGCGATGTCGTTGATGACAATTGCCGCCAGCCCTTCCGTCGGTTCGTCGATCAAGAGGAGCTTCGGACTGCCCGCCAGCGCCCTGCCGATCAGCAGGATCTGCCGTTCCCCGCCGCTCAGGCCTTTGGCCTTTGAGTCGATGAGCTTCTTCATCTTCCCGGATATGGAAAACAGCCGCTCGATGGCTTCATCGAGGTTTGCCTTGATGGGGTAGGCGGCGAGCTCCATGTTGTCCCGGACGGTCAGGTCACCAAATACCCTTTTGTCCTGGAACACGTATTTCACGCCAAGCAAGGCGACCTTGTCCGGTCTCATGCCGCTGATGGTGCGGTCTTCGAAGGTGACGGTTCCCCGGGTCGGTTTGAGAAATCCGCTGATGGTCTTGAGCAGTGTGGTCTTTCCTGCCCCGTTTCTGCCGACGATGCAGGTGAGCTCCCTTTCCTTGACGTTGATGGAGACGTCGTGGAGCACCTGCGCGCTCCCGTAATGGACATTGATGGCGTCGACGTTTAGTAGCATACGTTATCCCTGCCGAAATAGCACTCCTTGACTGCCGGGTCGCAGATCACCATGTTCGGCTCGCCGGAACAGATGATCTGCCCCTCGTGCATCACGTAAAGCGTGTCCACCAGGTCGAGAATCTTCGATATCTTGTGCTCCACGAGGACGATGGTCAGTTTGGATTTGAGCCCTTTGATGATGTCCATGATTTCGGTGATCTCTACCATGCTCATCCCTGCGAGCGGTTCATCCAAAAGCAGCAGCTTGGGATCCATGGAGAGGGCAATGGCGATCTCCAACTCCCTTTTCTTCCCGTAGGGAAGATCCGAGACCTTCACATCGCACTTTCCGGCGATGCCAATGGTATCGAGTGCCTTCATGCAGCCATCCACCTCGCGGCTCTTGAGGAGGTTCCGCAGAAAGAACCGCTTCTTGCCGTAGGTCCCGTCGAACCTTATCCTGGCGAGCATCATGTTCTCGAGGACCGTCATCGTGTCGAAAACGGAGACCAACTGAAAGGTTCTCACGATGCCGAGGCCCACCCGGTCGTGGGGTGGCATTTTCGTAATGTCCTTTCCGAAGTAGGTAATGGTGCCGGAATCCGGAATATACAAGCCGGTCAGGAGATTGAAGAAGGTGGACTTCCCCGCCCCGTTGGGTCCGATGATTCCGACCGTATCGCCGACGCAGATTTCGAAGTTGACGTTGCTGGATGCCACCAGACCGTCGAACTGCTTCGTCACTCCCCTGGCGGTGATCACAACTTCTGCCATGAGCACTCTCTCGTTGAATTAAAGGGCGGGGTTTTGCCCCGCCCTTACGCTCTTCTCAATAACCCAGGCTCTTCAGGGAGGGCAGGTAGTCTTCACCCGTGTAGGTTCCGATCAGTTTCACGAGATCTCCCTTGCCCTTCCTCTCCTTCGCGCTCTTGCCGATGACGACAAAGGCGCCGTACTTGAACAGGGCGTGGTGGTCCTCCCTGTAAACGCCCGGCCCCTTCTCGGAGTCGAACTTCGGGCTCTTCATAAGCGCCGCCGTAACCGCTTTTGTGTCCACGGACTGGGCCAGTTCAATACCCCTGACCAGCTCTTTCACGGAGATGTAGGCCACCGCCGCATACGGGTCGGGCACCTCGCCCTCGCCGTACTCTTTCTGGAAGCGCGCCACAAAATCCTTCGTCGCCTTCACAACCGTCGCATCCGCAAGTCCGTCCATGTTCCAGTTCCAGAACATGAGGGAGTAAACGCCCTCCATCGCTTCCACGGGCACGCCGCTGCCAAACACCTGGGTCATCCAGTCGAACCATATCTTGGTCTTCTTGTTGAGGCCCAACTCATTGGACTGTTTGAGCACGCTGATCGCGTCGACGCCCCATTGCGCCATCATGACGATGTCGGGCTTCTTTTCCGCGATTTTCAGAATGTAGGAACTGAAGTCGGAGGTGCCCACCGGCGCCTCACTGTAGTCAATCTTCGCACCGTATTTGGCGGCCGCGTCTTTGGCGCCTGCGTACTGGTCCCAGCCGAACGCGTATGCCGGAGCGAAGAAGTATATGTTCTTCAGGCCCAGTTCATTGATGATGTATGCCGCGCCGGCATAACCGATGGAATAGGCGTCACCGAGAATGCCGAAGGTTGAGGGCGCAAGGTCACCCTTCTTGAACATGGCAATGGGCGACACGCAGGCAGCGTAGTACACTGTGGGGTTTTTCTGGACCTCCTTGTTCAGAGCCGCCGCGATTGGCGCAAAGGTGGAGCCCACGACCCCGTGGACCTTGTCTTCACTCAGCAGTTCACGGTACCGCCTGATTGCGATGTCCGGCTTCGTTTCATCGTCCTTCACGACGAACTCAAGAGGAATCTTCTTGCCGCCAAGGTTGACCCCGCCTTTTTCATTGATCTCCTTAACCGCCAGCTTTGCTCCCTGCAGTTGGACTGGGCCGACTGGTGATGCCGCACCTGTCAGGCCGAACATCAGGCCGACCTTAATCTTGCTGGGAACGGCTTCCGCCGAAAATGCACTTCCACCTGCAAGCATGAGCGTCAAAACTGCAAAAATTGTAATCACAAACATTTTTCTTGGACTCATTCCAATACCCCCTTCCGATGGCATCCCATCACGAGCTTTACGATACCTTGTTGCCATTGTGTTCCTGCCTTTTTACCTTTCAGGCAGGTCTCCGACTTCTTCCGTCACAAGCCACTTTTTTCGGTTATCCACTCTGCGATCGTCTGTCCAAAATAACTGTTATCATTCGGTTATATTGGTTTATAAGACACTGCTTTTCGGCGGAGGGAGTATAGGGGGGCTATTTGGGCTTGTCAAGAAATATTCTGCATGCGAATGACAGCCCCACCCCCGGTGATTTTTTTCAGCATAACCTTCTACTCGAGGAAGCACTCGCAGGCCAGCGGATCCCAGACATCCTCGCCGTTGGCCTTGCGCTTCTCGCGCAGGGCGGCCCACACTTTTTCGGGTGTGAGGGGGAGGCTGTTCACCGAGACGCCCATGGCGTCGAAGATGGCGTTGCGGAAGCAGCCCATCGTCGGGAGGGTTGCGCCTTCGCCCACTTCCTTCACGCCCCAGGGGCCGGCCGGCTCGTAGCTCGGCACGAGCGACGAGTGGACCCGGGGCATGTCGAGGGCGGTGGGCAGGCGATACTCGCCGAGGGTCGGGTTCTGAATCTTGCCTTTGGCGTCGAAGCGAACCTCTTCCCAGATGGATTCGCCCATCCCCATGTAGAGGGCCCCATGTACCTGGGCATGCAGCAGGGCAGGGTTGATCACCTGGCCGCAGTCGTGAACGTCCCACACATCGAGCACGGTGACGACGCCCGTCTCCTCGTCGATCTCCACCTCGGAGACCTGGGCCGCGAAGCTGTAGGCCGGGGATGTTCCTACCGGAGCGCCTTTGAATTTGCCGCCGAGTTTGGGCGGCGCATACGAACCCCGACCCATGAGGGGGCCTTTCTTGACAAAGAACGTGCGGGCCGCCTCTTCAAAGCTGAGAGCGGTCTCCGGGTTCTCTTTCGCGGAGATCTTGCCCAGGCGTACGTCGAGCTGCTCAGCCGGAAGACCAAGCATCTCGCCTGCCATATCAAGGAGCTGCTTCCGGACCTCTTCTCCCGCTTCTTTCACGGCTGCCCCCGACATAAGGGTCTGCCGGCTGGCGTAGGCGCCGAAGTCGTGGGGAGTGGTCTCGGTGTCGGCTGCCACAATTTTCATCTGCTCGTAGGTGTAACCCATCGCCTCGGCGGCCATTTGGCAGAGCACGGTGTCGGAGCCCTGGCCGATGTCCGTGGCCCCCGTGTAGAGGGTGGCGGCGGTGCCGTCTTCGGCAACTTTGATCATCGCGGCGGCTTGAGGCAGGTCGGTCCGATAGATGGGGTAGCCGGCTCCGGAGACGAAGCTCCCTGTGGCGACGCCGATACCCCTGCCGGCGGGCAGTTTGCCTTTTTTGTCCGCCCAACCCGAGAGATCCCGGGCCTGTTCGAGGCAGGCAACCATCTCGCACGAGTTGACGACGAACTCGTTCGGGGTGATGGTGTTTGGTTTGCGAGCGTTGCGCAGACGGATCTCCATCGGGTCGATGCCGAGCTCTTTGGCGATGTTGTCCAGGTGGGCTTCGAAAGCGTACCGGGGTTGCGGCGCACCGTGCCCCCGCTGGGCGCCGCAGGCCGGCAGGTTGGTATAGACCCGGTTCATGTCGAAGCGGTAGTTTTCAAAGTCGTAGGTGAGGGTGAGCATGGCCCCGGCGTAGTAGGCGCTGGCGATGCCCAGGCTGGTGTAGGCGCCGCCGTCCATGATGAAGTCGGCGTGCACGCCCAGGATGCGGCCGTCGGCGTTGACGCCGGTGGTTAGTTTCATGTATTGGCGGTGCCGGCCCCGGTTGTGGGCGAACATTTCGGCCCGGTCGTAGAACATCTTGACGGGCCGTCCGGTCAGGCGGGCGAGCACCGCTCCGCCAAACTCGAGGCCGGTGGGCTCCAGCTTGCCGCCGAAGCCGCCGCCCACATAGGTCTTGATGACGCGCACGTTGCCCATGGGCAGCCCGAACTCGCGGGCGATGTAATACTGGAAGTAGTGGGGCGACTGGGTGCTCGAATAGACGGTAAGCTTGCCGTCCTGCCAGATGGAGGTGGCGGTGTGCGGTTCCAGCGGCGCCTGGTAGGTGCGGTTGCCGATGAAGAAATCGGTGCGCACGTAGTCGGCCTTGCGGAATGCCTCATCCACGTCACCGAAATTCTGGTGAATTTCGGTATTCTTGTTCAGGGGGTATTCGGGGTGGATCTGGGGTGCGTCCGCGTCCATGGCGTGCAACGGATCGAGGACAGCCGGCAGCACCTCGTACTCCACCTTGATCGCCTTGAGGGCTTTGTAGCAGGTCTCCTCGTCGATGCAGGCAACCGCGGCCACTTTGTCGCCCACGAACTTGACCGTCTCGATGCAGAAGATGTTCTCGTCCCAACGCGCCGGAGCGATGCCATACTTGAGGGTGGGCACATCTTTGTGGGTGATCACCGCTTTCACGCCGGGGATCTTTTCGGCTTCGGACGTATCGATGGAGAGGATGCGTGCGTGGGCGTGCGGGCTGGTGAGGATCTTGCCGTAGAGCATGTTGGGAAACTTGAGATCGGCCGTGTAGCGGGCCTGGCCGGTCACTTTCTCCCGGGCGTCGATCTTGGGTTTGCTTTTGCCGATGACTGCGTAGTTCTTGTCCGCCGGCTCCGGCAGTCCGGGGTGCGAGTAGGCCCGTGGGATCGATTTCGGTTTCTGATCTGCTGGGGTGGACGGGATCATGCCTTCACCTCCGCCGCGTCGAGAACGGCTTTTACGATATTCACGTAGCCCGTGCACCGGCAGAGGTTGCCGGCGATGGCTGCCCGCACTTCAGGCTCGGTGGGGTGAGGGTTTCGGGTCAAAAGCGCCTTGGCGGAGAGGATCATCCCGGGGGTGCAGTAGCCGCACTGGATAGCGGCGTTGTCGATGAACGAGCGCTGCAGCCGGTCGAGCTCTCCGTGCCGCGCCACGCCTTCGATGGTGATGATCTCGCTGCCGTCGGCCTCCAGGGCCAGCACCAGACAGGCATCGACCGGTTTGCCGTTCATGAGCACGGTGCACGAGCCGCAGTCGCCAAGCTCACAACCCTTCTTGGTGCCGGTGAGGTCGAGTTCGTCGCGCAACAGGTTCACCAGAAGCGTGTTCCCTTTGATCACGGGCGAGTATTCATCGCCGTTTACGGTGAGGCTGATGAGGTAGCGTTTGACCCCTTTTTTGTCTGCGATAGCTTGCACTGCGGCCCCCTATACGTGCCCCTTTGTGATTGCGCACTTCAATGCCCTGCGGGTGAAGATCCTCACCAAGTCACGCCGGTATTCGGCTGACCCCCGGATGTCCGAGATTGGCAGGCAGCATCCCACCGCCGCGCGTCCGGCCTCTTCGAGCAGATTGTTGTTCCATCTCTTGCCGACAAGAATCTGTTCGGCCTGGATGGCCCGCGTCGGTGTCTTGTAGACGGCGCCCAGACAGATACGGGCATCCCGCACCACGTCGCCCTCCATGGTGACTGCCGCCGCGACGCCCACGACCGCCAGCGCGCCCGACTGCCGCAAACCGAACTTGAGGTAGGTGCTGCCCGTTGTCTCCTGCGGAGGGATCACCACCTCGGTCAGAATCTCTCGTTCCGGTTCGAGTGCGCAGCGTGAGACACCGGTGAAGAAGCACTCCACCGGTAGGGTGCGGCTGCCGTCAGAGCCTTTCAGCGTGACGTATGCCCCGAGAGCAATGAGGATCGGGGGCAAATCGGCCGACGGGATTGCGTTGACGAGGTTCCCGCCGATGGTCCCCCGGTTGCGGATCTGGTTGTTGGCCAGCTTGTGTGCAGCCTCAGCGAGCGACAGGAAGCGCTCCTGCACCACCGCGGAGTTGCAAATCTCGTTGTGCGTAGCGAGGGCGCCGATGACCAATCCCCGGTCGGCATCCCAGCGGATCCGGCGGAGCTCGTGCAGGTTCTTCAGCGACACCAGGGCAGAGGGCGCCAGAAGTCCGCTTTTCATCTTCACCAGAATGTCCGTGCCGCCGGCGAGAACCCTGGCGGATGGTCCGAGCTGCATGAGGAGGCCAATGGCCTCAGTCAGGCTCTCGGGAGCATAATAGTCGAAATCGGGCAGAAACATCAGGTTCCCCCTTGTCCGAAAAATCCCGTGGCAGGCATGGGCAGAAACATCCGGCAGTCGGTGAGAGTGGAACGAACACCGACGTCGATCTGGTCGCGGAATGAGCTGCCCGACCCATCGGTCATCAGAGTGATAAAAAGTTGCTTTTTCGTGGCGGAAATATACGAAGAAGGGTTCTGTGTGTCAAGAGGATTTTGGCGCTGGTCTGCCCGATCCGATCCGATCGTTTGCGGATCTACCGGATACCCGACGAAGACTGGAATCGGTCTGCCTGGAGGGATAGTTCCCGTTTTCATCATCATTTATCATGTGTTATTCGCCTTTCTCCTTATATTCCTTGAAGGCCTCCAGCAATTGCCGGAATGACGTTGGTTTGTATTTTTCAAAACTTTCTTCGTCCACGTAAACGAAGTCGTACGCTGCCTCTTTCTGCACCCGGTTGATGTCTTCGCACCATTGTGCGAGCCGCGCCATCTTCAGCGGCACGTCTAAATCTTCCTGCCCTTTGGTTTCGACAATAACAATCCGCTTGTCCGACAGCTTAACCATGAAGTCAGGGTAATAATTGGAGATATCGCCGCCCGCGTTCACGTAATCGAGTTTGAAATGGACGGCCAGGTAGTTCTTCGCGAAAGAGACCACATCGCTGCAATCCTCCAGGAATCCGGCAAACCGAAGCTCCAGTTGGCTGTCGCCGATGATGCGGTTGAAGACGCTTTTCTTCGGGACAAGGTAGCCTTGATCCTTGGCCACAAAAGGTCGGGTCTGGCGCAGCTTGATCGTGTCCCGGATTTCGGCGTCGCCTTTCTCCCGGACGGTCAGCGTGTTGATCGCCTTTTTGAAGGTCTCGATCAGTGTCTTGGTGGCGGCCGGTTCCGACAGGTTGCGTAGTGTGTTGGGGTCTTCCAGTTCCACCGGGCGGTCGAACAACTCCGCTTGTACAAACGCCTTGACCTTGCCATACAGAGCATCATAACCGCTGACCAGTCGCAGATCCTTCATGATGCTTTGCGCGAAGTAGCCGATCACGCTGCGGTAGTCGGCAACGCCGGCCGTGTCGAGAATCGTGGTATGCGTAATCTCGCCGTTGGTGATGTCCTTGAAGACAATCTCGCGCTGTTGTTCCTCGCTGAACTGCAAATAGAGCAATCGCTGATGCTGCATCGCGGCGATGTTCAGGTCGCCCAGGCTTTTGTATTCCCGGTAAACGCGGGGGCTCAGCACGGGGATTTCAATGTCCAGCGCGGCCATGTCCTTCTTCTCGTTCTCTTTGTCAACTTCAACAACCAGTGGTGTCTTCGGCCCCGTCCCTTCT
>CAIUXU010000274.1 GCA_903903205.1 uncultured Syntrophobacterales bacterium | reverse complement strand
GGGATTGCCCCGGGCCCGCAAGTGATGAACGAAATGCCGAATCTGTTCTGGGGCATGATCGCTTCGATGTGGATCGGCAATTTGATGCTTCTTGTCCTGAACCTGCCGCTGATCGGCATCTGGATCAAGATGCTTACCATGCCCTATCGCCTGCTCTATCCGTCGATCCTGGTCTTCATGGCGATTGGTGTGTACAGCCTGTCGAACAGCCCCTTCGATGTATTGCTGATGGCGCTCTTCGGGATTCTCGGAGTCATTTTTATCAAGCTCGAGTGCGAACCGGCGCCGCTGATTCTCGGTTTCATTCTCGGACCGATGATGGAAGAGAATCTGCGGCGCGCACTGATGATCTCCCAAGGCGATCCGATCGTATTGTTTACCAAGCCGATCAGCGCCGCATTCCTCGTCGCTGCAATGATCCTGCTCGGTATCGTTCTGGCGCCGACCATCCGCAAGAAGCGTGAGGAGGTCTTCGTTGAGGACTAAAGGAATAAAAAAGGAAATGGAGGAGAAAACGTGAAGCAGATGAAAAGCGAAATCCGCGATGGCATGAAGATTGAGTGGGATACACCGATCACCGTGGACGACGGACTGGTGTTGCGCGCCGATGTATTCCGTCCGGTTGCCGAAGGGCGCTACCCGATTATCTTCAGTTACGGTCCCTACGGCAAGGGCGTTGCTTTTCAGGAGGGCTACAAGACCGCCTGGGAGCTCATGGTCAGCGAGAACCCCGATGCTGTATCGGGCACGAGCAACCGATACGCGAACTGGGAGGTTGTCGATCCGGAAAAGTGGGTGCCTGACGGCTACGTCTGCATCCGTGTCGATTCACGCGGCGCCGGCCGCTCGCCCGGCTATCTGCGCCACAACGATGCCCGCGAGACGCTCGATATTCACCAGTGCATCGAATGGGTAGCGGCACAGCCCTGGTCGAGCGGTAAAGTGGGCATGAACGGCATCTCTTATTATGCCAGTAACCAGTGGCGTGCCGCGGCATCGCAGCCGCCGCACCTCGCGGCGATCTGCGTCTGGGAAGGTTGGACTGACGCCTACCGCGATTCCAACCGGCATGGCGGTCTGGCGTGCACGTTCCGCAAGAACTGGCAGGACATGCAGGTGAAGACGGTGCAGCACGGTGTGGGTGAACGGGGCAGGAAAAACCCCGTTACCGGTGAGCTCGCTTGCGGCCCTGAAACGCTGAGCGAGGCGGAACTCGTGAAAAATCGCGAGGACATGTGGCTCGAGGTGCTGGCGCGTCCGCTTGATTCACCGTATTATCGGGAGCGAACGCCCGACCTCTCCCGGGTTACCGTTCCGCTTCTCTCTGCCGCCAACTGGGGTGGTCAGGGGCTGCATCCGCGCGGCAATTTTGAGGGTTACCTGGGCGCGTCGTCCAGGCAGAAATGGCTGGAAGCGCACGGCGGCTCGCACTGGGCGCCGTTCTATACCGACTATGGCGTCAAACTGCAAAAGCGTTTTTTTGACCATTTTCTGAAGGGTCTGGACAACGGCTGGGAGCGTCAGCCGCCCGTGCAGCTTCAGGTGCGCCATCCGGGCGAGAGGTTTGTCGAGCGTTACGAAAACGAGTGGCCGCTGGCGCGCACCAAGTGGACCAGTTTCTATCTTGATCCCAACGGTATGCGCCTTACGGCTGTGCCCGCGGCTTCGAAACAATCGATCACTTGCGACATGATGGGAGAGGGCCTTACTTTTTCCACGCCGCCGCTTACAGCCGAAACCGAGATCACCGGGCCATCGGCGCTTAAGCTCTTCATCTCCTCCTCCACCGCCGATGCCGATATTTTCGCTGTGCTGCGCCTTTTCGACCCGGACGGCAAGGAGGTCGTGTTCCAGGGCGCGCTCGACCCGCACACGCCTATCGGTCAGGGTTGGCTTCGCGCATCAGATCGGAAGAGCGTCGTGTAGGGAAAGAGTG
>CAIUXU010000273.1 GCA_903903205.1 uncultured Syntrophobacterales bacterium | reverse complement strand
GGGAATATGGTTTTAAAACCTCGAAACCAGATCCCCGATAAGGGAACTCGGGGATGACATAACGAGTGAACTCGGTGATGACAAAAAATAAGGGAATTCGGGGATGGCAAAAACTATTCAACATTATTCAGCCATCCCATTGTTCAGCAAATCCAGGGCATCCTGGAGGCGGTAGCGCTTCACCAGGCGGTCCAGTTCCGCAAGCAGGGTCTCCTGCTCTTCGGGCCAGCTCTTGGCCAGCAACGTCGCCATAATTTCCTTGCAAGGCCGCGGGTCACCGTTATTCAGAGGCGTCTTCAACTGCTCCAGCAACGCATGCAGCTCGGCCATGTCTCCCGGCGGACGTTCCGGCCTGGGCGGGGCCACGGGAGTGATTGGGGCTGATGGGGAATTTGCGGGGGGAGATTTCAACTCACTTTTCATTCTCACAAACCCCTGCGCGATCGGGAAGGTCACCAGAACCGTAAAGAGGCTTCCTTTGCCAAAGACGCTCTCCACCTGGAGCGTTCCCCCCATGAGCTCGACCAGATTCCGGCTGATTGTAAGGCCCAAGCCGGTGCCCCCGAAGCGCCTTCCCCTGGACGTATCTCCCTGGGTAAATCCTGTAAAGATCCGTGAAATCTCCTCCTCCGTCATGCCGATCCCCGTATCCTGCACGCCAATCGCCAGCTCCACCTCCGCCTCGGTCCGCCGCAGAATATTCACTGAAATCCGGATCTCTCCCGCCTTCATGAACTTGATGGCGTTCCCCACCAGGTTGCTGACCACCTGGGTCAGGCGATGCGCGTCGCCCCGCACGGCAGGAAGCTCCGGGTGGATTATGGTGTGGAGCCCGATCTTCTCTTCCGCCGCCGAGGGGCCGAAGAGATTCACCACGTTTTCGATCACCGATTCCACAAAGAAGGGAGAGCTTTCGAGCGCCATATTTCCGGCCGATATCTTCGAAAAATCGAGAATATTGCCGACAACAGCCAGAAGCGCCTTGCCACTCTTCCTGATCTTCTCCGCATAGTCGCGCTGCTGTTCCGTGACGGGGGTGTTTAACAGCGCCTCCGTCATGCCGAGCACCCCGCTCAGGGGCGTCCGCAGCTCATGGCTCATGTTACCAATAAACAGGCTCTTGGCCCGGTTGGCCGACTCGGCGGCTTCGACCAGAAGCTTGTCCGCGGTAATGTCCAGGGTCGTGCCTGTCATACGAAAAACCCTGCCTTTGGAATCGCGCTCAATCAGGGCATTGGCCCTGTGCCAGTGGATGGATCCATCTGGCCAGACGATGCGAAATTCGTGGTTGAACTCCTTCTCGACCCGCAGCGCCCGCTGAAAATTCTCCCGCACCATCGGCAGATCCTCCGGATAAATCGCCGCCTCCCAGGCTAGATAGGAGCCGCCAAGCTGGTCGGATGGGATGCCGTAGAAGCGGCACATCGTCGCATCCCAAGTAAAACGATTGCCGGCGACGTCGAATTCAAAGATCCCGACGTCTGCCGCCGCGATGGCCAATTGCAATCGCTTCTCACTCGCCCGCAGCTCCTCCTCGGCCAGCGTTTGCCTGGTGATGTCGCGGTTGGAAGCGCGGCGACCCAACGGCCGACCATCGGCGGCGATAACCGCTTGGCATTCATG
>CAIUXU010000272.1 GCA_903903205.1 uncultured Syntrophobacterales bacterium | reverse complement strand
AACCGACTGCACCGAAGCCGTGCCGTCCCAGGTGGCCACGGCGGGGTCGTGGAGGCGCATCATGAACCCGTTGTCGCGTGTGCCGTAGACATATTGCCTGCCGTTCGTATCCGCGACACGAAATGCGGCGCGCACGGTGTGGTAGTAGGGCGCATAGACCAAAGACGGCACAATGTGATACCATTTCTGGTATTTGAGGCTGAACGCCACCCAGATATTTGGGTGTGTTTGCGAACTCCCCGACGGGAACGTGAGGTTATAGTCGCCCGTATCGGGGTCAAACCAGCCCCGCGATTTGTCGATATACGCGGAATTGATACAGCGGCTGTCGCGCCGGTCAAAAAAGCACTCAAGCCCCGGCACGGGGGTCAACCCGCCGGAATCAAACATCACCGGCCCCGAGTGCGAAAGCCACATTGCAATGCTGCGGACCGACTGCGCATCCTTGCTGATCCCGATCTGATAGGTATCCATCGTCAGCGGCGCCGGGCACCCATAGACCTTGGAAATCGGGAAGATCCGGAAGGTTGTCGCGTCGTAGCCGTTCAAGATGTAGGTTTCGTAATCCTTCGTGAAGATCGCAAAGGAGTAGATCGACGAGCCCAGGCGGTTATAGACCTCGCACGCCGCGGTCAGCGCCTCGTTGCCGCCGAAATAGAGCGGCATGCTTTCGATCCCCCGGCTGGAGTCCGGTCCATTCCAGACATCCGCCGTATCCTGCATCGCATAATCCACCCGGTTTGCCTCGTTGCCGGCAAGGTACCCGCAAAGCATGGCCCGACCCAGAAACGCAAACGGAAACCGGTAAGGCTTCAGCGGCTGCGGCGCGGGAATCCCTGTGATATACCAGGCTTCGACCGAACTTCCGGTGGCACCTACTCCGGGAGTCGTTCCGCCCAGTTTGTCCGAGCCGTCCATCGACATATTGGTACAGGATTCCGTGAATCCCAAGGCGTTTCCATCAGTTCCCGGTATAGTCGCCGTACAGATCACCGTCGTGCCCGTTCCGATAGCTGCCGTTACGTTGGTCTGGTCGAGGGCGATTGCAGTGACCAAGTTGGCGCACGCAGCCGCAGCGGTGGCGCCGATCGTCACCTGATGCGCTGCGCCGCGTGTTGCTTTCCAGATGTATTCACAGCCGGCGATCACGAACATTTCGTCAGCGGAGGCAATCCCGCTCATTGTGATCGTCCCCTGCGCGGCGACAGGTCCGCCAAGCTGCGCATGGAAGGAGATCGCGTAGTAATAGTACAGCGCGCCGCCGTTGAAGGACATCTTGTCTTCCAATCCCGGCGTCAACGGCGACCAGGAGACCGTCCCGGAATGATCAAGAGAAACGAGCGAAGCCCCGGTGCCTTTGGACGTGCTGTCGTTAAGGTCCGTGACGGCATGATAGACGCCCGTGATCCCGTTGGCAAAGCACTGAACGGTCATGGCCGTGTCGGTTGCAGTATTTACTTTGGCGGCATCCGACATCATCTTGATTCTGAAGCCCATAAGCGGCACGGGAGACCCCAGCAAGAGGGCGGATGTGACGGCCAGGTCGTCGAGGACGACCGGTGTCAGTTCGGAATATTCCGATGCGGCCAGTGTGTAATCGGTATAGAATGCTGTGGACTTCTGGTTCAGAACGGAAGGAAGCAAGAGGTCGGTCCCGTCCCATACGTCGCTGATATCATCAACGGGCGCATCCCCTGTGATCCGATAGATCGTGGCATAGCCCGTGGCGTCGCCCGTGGCGATTTCGCATTGATACCAGAAGTAAATCGAGTCCTGCAAAAGCTTCATCCGGGCGGCGGCAAGCGTCGCCGCGGCAGAAAAAGAGACGGTTCCGGTGGTTGAAAAAACATTTGAGCCGTTTAATGTCGTGTCGGTCGTGACGGTCACGTCTTCCCAGCCGGAAGCTCCCGATTGGTGCCAAATGGGGTGTGCATCCCAGCCGCTGCTTGTATTGACATAAAACTTGATCGCCTGGACTGGGCGCGTAAAAGCAATCAGCAAAACCCGGGTATAACCGCTGACGGAGTTGGCAAAGTTGAGCATCTGCTCTTCCGTCTGGAGGTTGTTGCGCATGGCATCGCTGAATTCAACAGGCGAGGTAAGGGTCGTTCCGGTTACCGTATCTGAGGATGTAAACACCGCAGCCACCGGGATCTCGTCTCCGCCATAGATTTTTGTTTCCACACCGTTGCAGTAGGCCAGGTTGTCGCCGGGCCACTTGGCGAAGCGGCCCGGACCTGCGCCCGCCGCATCGACATGCAGGGTGGTACCCTCGAAATTCCCCTGGCTTGGGATGGCCGTCTTGTTCTGGACGATTGCGGATGCAGTCCAATCGGAATTCCAAGCCTGGGCAATCACGCGGGACTTTGTCGCAGCAAACGGGGTAGGCAGGTGTGCGCCGTTCAGGATCGCCGCAGTGGAGCCATACGTGATGGCCGTTGTGTTGATCTTCGTATATCCCGGCACGCCCTCCAGCCCGCGGTCGGCAAAGCGCAGGTTCTGCAATTCAGAGAAGTTTCCCGGACCGATCACCAGCGGATCAGCCGAAGGAATCCATGCACCTTCCGAAAAAAGATGCTGGAGTTTCTTGACCTCTTCGTCCGGTGCAACGGGGGTCTCCAGTTTCATCTCCGGAATGCGGATGGGCCGGACAACCTCCTCGTCCTGCGCGACGGGAATCTCCAGCTTCATCTCCGGAATGCGGATGGGATGGACAATCTCCTCGTCCGGTGCAATGGGGATCTCCAGCTTCATCTCCGGAATGCGGATGGGATGGACAACCTCCTCGTCCGGTGCGACGGGGATCTCCAGCTTCATCTCCGGTATCCGGATGGGATGGACAACCTCCTCGTCCGGTGCGACGGGAATCTCCAACTTCATCTCCGGTATGCGGATGGGCTCGATTACTTTTTTGTGGGCCACGGCTTTTGCTACCTCACCACTTCTTTCCGGTCAGCGATCATGAACTCCGTCTTGTCGTCCGCGTCCATCCCGTAGATCCAGCGCCGGATCTGAAAAACATTCTGGAGATACGCCTGATAGAATGCGGCGCCGGTCTCGAATTTCAGAGCTTTGTACGAGCCCAGCATGGATGCGTAGAGGATCGCGGAGGGTTGCAGGTCATCCGGCAGGTCGATAAATTCGTTGACAAGCAAGGCACGGTGCAGGCCCAGGGTAATTCCGGTAGCGCCGCCGCCGGGCGCAAGGCCCAGTTCGCTGGAAAACTCATAGAAAAAGCGGGGGTCGCCGGTTGTCGCGTTCTGCAAGTGACCCATGATTCGGGGGTGAATGCGTGTGAGGCCCTGCGGGAACCCCCCGTCATTGGTCCGGTGGACGGAGATCAGCTTCAGGGTATCGGCAGGCAAAGGCACGGTCAAAAGTGTGTCGCTGAAGGTGCATCCGGCAAGCAGGCTGTCGATTTCAAAGTCGGCCAGCTCGTAAGCCTTGAAGTAGTACGGCGTTGACTCATCGCTGAAGATGCGAAATACTGCGGGAGGTCCGGTGATGGCGTCGTCCGGGACGTCCAGCGGCAGGCTTTGCACCGCGTCTCCGGTGGCGCCGGTGGTCGCTGCGGCCAGCGCATATCCCGTGAACCCATAGTGGACGCCGCCGTAGGCAAACCCCAAACGGACCGGCGTCCCCGAAAGGGTTGCGTCGTCATAGGTTCGCCATGCGGCCGGATCGGCTGCCGGGGTCTCGCTCCCGGCTTTTCCCGGATACACTTTGAAATAGTGCGACTGGGTGATGCAGATGCGTGGCGCGCCAGAGAGCGCCACGTCGTCGAGCCGGTTTACCAAATCTGAAATGTCATTGACCGGGATGTAAATTGCCGTATTTTCACGGCAACAAAGCGATTTTGCCGAGGCATCCACCGCTGCCTGGTTTAGCCAGGAATTGATTTGGTCGTCGCTGAACGAGATGGCGGAAGGTTCGCGAAGCATGTCCCGGACCGAGTTTCGTCCTTCCGTAAGTGTCATGGTCATAATGCCTCCGCTTTCTGTCATCCCCGAATTCTTTTATCGGGGATATGGTTTT
>CAIUXU010000271.1 GCA_903903205.1 uncultured Syntrophobacterales bacterium | reverse complement strand
TGACCTGATCCTGGGTATAGAGGAGGCGCTCCTCCCGTTCGGGGTGGCTGGGTGAGATGGCCCAGTCGAAGGCGGGGAAGAAAACCAGGCCCGTTCGTTTTTTCGGTTTTATCGGCATAAGGTTTCCCCCCGTTTGAGGTCGGCGATACAGCCCGGCTTGACCTGAAGCTTCACCCGGATGTTTTTCCCGGAGGTTTGGTACTCGCGGACCATGTTGAACTCCTGGGCCTCAACCACTTCAATCTCCGGTTCCCTTTCGGCTGCGCCCATGCCCAGGATCTTCTCCCGGAGCCTTTCCTTGCCGATGCGGACGGCGTCTTCCATTGTAAAATTACGGGGAATGGGGGTCTGGAAACCCTCTTCCGCGATGGTCAGCGTCCGCTGCTCGGTGTCCGCCAGAAGGGTCAGCTCCGCCGTCGTCCGGGCCAGGGCGGCCCCGATGGCATTGGCCACCTCCGCATGAATGGGGATATGCACTTCACAGTCAAGCAACCTGCCCAGCTCAGGGGCAAGCGGGCCTGCGGGTCCGCCGACGACATAGAGTGTCCGGGGATTCAGCTTCTTGCCCTCAAGGATTTCATGGATGGTATAAACCGGCTGGTTATTGATCTCATCGAGAACAGCGCGGACATGGCCGGCGATGTTCCGGCAGGTCTCTGCAAAGATGGTGCGGGCCGCTTCGACGACCGGGCAATTCAGCGCGGCGGCGATGGGGGCGAGGGAGGCTGCAGCCTTTTCCGCGTCCCCAATCACGGTCATTCCGAGAACGATCATCGCATCCGTCGGCGTCGGGAAAGGCCCTCCGCAGGCGGCGGCGGGGCCTTCACGTTCCGGCCCGATAAAGATTTTTCCATCCCGAACGCGAACGACGCTGTCGCCGCCGACGCCGACCGACTTGGTCCGCAATCCCCGGATCAGTGTGCGATGGCCTTCAATGGTGACGCCGAAGGGTTCAAACAGGGGGACCCCGTCGGCGAAGAGGGCGATATCGGTCGTCGTGCCGCCGATATCGAGGGCGATGGCGTCACAGGAGCAGCCGCTTGTCGCCAGAATCCCCATGATGCTGGCCGCGGGGCCAGAGAGGATCGTCTGGACGGGATATTCCATGGATTGCAATATTTCGAACGTTCCCCCGTCCGCTTTCAGGATATAGATCGGGATTGTGATTTTTCGGGCACGGACGAAGTGAAGAACCTGCGTGACAAATTTTTGATAAGGTCTCCAGATCGCTTCGTTGAGATAGGTGGTGGCGATCCTCCGGGGGAAATTCAGGCGTCCCGACATCCGATGACCCAAAGAGACGTGCTGGAGCTGATCGTGGAGAGTGTTCCGAACAATCTCTTGAAGTTCCAGTTCCTGTTTGGGGTTTCGCGTGGCGAATTTTCCGACAATACCGACATTCCGGATCCCTTCGGAACGAAAACGGGAAGCAACGCGAGAGGCCTCATCCCTGTCGATGCGTGCGATTTCGATGCCGCGATGGTTCAGATAACCGGAAAGGATATGGGTGTTCGTGTCGATTTCATGAAGGGTGGGAGGAAGACCTGGACCGCTGACCGAAATGATTCCAACGGGATCGACCTTGTGTTGGACAATGGCGTTGGTGGAGATCGTGGTGCTGAGGACAACCCTTTTCAGTTGAGGGATGCTCGACTCATCCATCAGTTCGGTTGTGACTTCGATAAGGGAAGTCAACAGGTTTTCCGGGTTCGTGAGGACCTTGGCCTTTTTCAGGACCCTGAAGTGATCGATCAGAACCGCATCCGTATGTGTGCCGCCCACGTCAATACCCAGGATCATGCGCCTCTCCCATCCTTTATGTTCTCATATCCATTGCAGGTGGACAGCTTATATAATGATAAATTTTTCTTGACAAGGTAAAAAAAAAGCGTATTGTTCGCCGCGATATCGGTTATGCATCAGCAGGCTGATATCAGCGCTAAAATCTACGAAAGGAGGCAATATGTCAATGAAAAAAGTATATGCTATCATTCTTTCAACGCTTTTCTTCATGTCGTTAACGTTTGCAGTTGTTGGCTGCAAGAAGGCGGAAGAGCAAAAGCCAGCTGAGAAAGCGGCACCTGCACCCGCACCGGCCCCCGCGCCGGCGCCTGAGGCTGCACCTGCACCGGGCGCCCCGGCGGCACCTGCTGCTCCGGCGGCACCCGCTGCTCCGGCAACGAAGTAACGAAGTAGCACTGACAAGCAACAGGAAGCAAACGAAAACGGCCGGATATCATTGATATCCGGCCGTTTTCGTTATCAGGAAGCCACACCGTTCAGATTGCGTCCGGCAGCACGGCAGTTCTCCGC
>CAIUXU010000270.1 GCA_903903205.1 uncultured Syntrophobacterales bacterium | reverse complement strand
GGGAATATGTGGTCGTTGAGCCACTCCATCAGTTCCATGTCGTCGGCGATACCGCGAAAACATGTCATGGCCGCATGGGTATGGGCATTGACGAGGCCGGGCATGATGATGGCGCCCGGAAAATCGATCGTAACCCGACCCCGGTAGCCGGCCAGGATATCTTCCTTCCTGCCCAGCGCGACAATCGTATCTTTATGAACGGCGATGGCGCAACCTTCAAGTTTCGTGTCCTTTTCATCCACCGTCAGAACCGTTCCGCCGGTAATCAGAATATCAACTGTTTCAGCCATTTGTGCTCCTTGATCCATCATAGTAGGGGCACGGCATGCCGTGCCCCTACTGAGTCAATCGTCTCTCTTCAATCAAAGCCAGTCGATCACAAGGCGGAATTCACCATACCTCGCATTATCAGGTCTGACGTCCGTGATGTTAACGCCTCCAGCCGAAATCCAGCTCCAGCCCCTTGGGCGCATCCAGGCGGATCGTGGTGCTGAGCGACCGTTTCTGCCCCTGCGGAATTTCCATCAACCAGATCATTTCGGAAGGGGTCTTCTCACTGGGTTCTGGTTCCAGTTGAAACGTGATCCGGATACGCTCGTCCCGCGGCTGGGGAAGAGGCTCTTCCAAACGAACCCGGATCGGAGAGGTTCCGGCATTGCGGATCTCCGTGCGCCAGATCCACTCCTGTGTCTGCCGGTCAACAATCAACCCCTTCTCGCCTGATTTTCGGGAGAGGAGGAGTGACTGGGCGGTGACCAGCGGATCGATCCCGAAGGAGAAAGTACCCTCCTGACCCGCAAAGGAGAAGGGTCGCTTTCCCAGGACGGCGCCGTCGATCAGGAAGGTTGCCATGCCCGATGGCGCCTCGCTTCCCTCCGGAAGCTTGACGGAGGCATGGACGAAGGCCTGTGAGGTGAGGCTGGGGCGGAGAAGATGGACAAAGTCGGCTTGCCATGTCTCTTCACGGATCTTCAGGCGTTGGCGAGATCCCGCCGGGATTGTCTTTTTCCCGAGAGTCCATACGGCGTAGGTGGACTGGCGAGCCTCACGCGGTTCCGCATCTTGCGCCTCGGCATAAAGGGCTGCCCCGGGCGCCGGGGCAGCCATGACATCCGACTTCTGTCGCGCTTTCATCAGACGGGGCTCGGGACGGGGGCGGATGATCCATGGCGGCATGTCCGGCGGCGTAAGCGCGGAATGGGGTTGGAGGGTCGCAAGTTCCGTATCGACCTGATTCCAGTCGATCCCGGAACCTTGCCAGATTTCCGCTTCCCAGCCAAAAAGAATAACGCCGTCGCGAGGTCTGGCGTCCAGGCGGTAGAGCGGCAGCCAGCCGCACCCATTTAACGTATAGATCAAGGTCAGATTGGCTTCGCGCACGGCGGAACCGCTGAACATCAACGTCACCTCCCAGAGCGTCTCCTTCTGGCCGGCGGTTCGCGTCATCTCCTCCTGCAGCTCGCGGATTTTTTTGTCCAACCGCTCCAGCTCCGGTTCGAGGGCGAGTTTTTCCTGTGTATCCTTTTTGACACTCTTTCCGATCTGCGCCGCAAGGCCGACCGTCTCTTCGGCACTCTTCGCCTTCGCCTTGGCCTGTGACTGCCAGAACTGGAGCTGGGTTTCCAGGGATTGGATCGCTGCAGCAATTCCGATACGTTCGGTTTTTGCCTGCTGAATCTGACGTCGCAGATCACCGATTCGCCCATCATCCTGACGGCTGATTTGCTTCCAGGATTGATCCTCGATCTTCAGCGGCGAATTCGGATCCAGACGTGTGGTCAGAGAGTCGGGAAGCGCCTGCGCAGGCAATGTCACCACGGCCTTGAATCTTCCCTGAGGCATGGTCTGTGGGGAAATCCGGGTCACGTCTGTCACCCGGGCCGAATTGGGAAAGAGTGTAACCTCCCGCGGAGCGGCAAGGACTATCGCCGGGAAGAGAATGGGGGTCAGAAATGTTAGCAATATTTTGATCGACAACTTCGTTTTCATAGAACCTCCAGATATCCTTAAGACGTTCAGATTCAGAAAAGGCCCGCTTTGTAGTGGTAACCCGCTTCCATAATCCGGTTTGCAATCCTTCGCACTTCTTCCATCACGGCTGCAAGCTCAATTTGAAGAAGGCGGCGCTCCTTCATGACGATCCTCCCGCCGATGATGCTGGTCACCACATCGGCCCCGCTGGCCGCATAGACGAGACGTGCAAAGGGGTTGCAGAGCGGCGTCAGATGGGGTTTTCTGATGTCAACAAGAATGATGTCCGCCTGCTTGCCCGGGGTGATGGAACCGATCTGGTCCGCCATCCCCAGCACGCGCGCCCCGCCGATGGTTGCCATCTCGACGGTCTTTTCGGCCGTCAGGATGGACGGCCCTCCT
>CAIUXU010000269.1 GCA_903903205.1 uncultured Syntrophobacterales bacterium | reverse complement strand
CGTCGGGTATTCACCCGATATCTGCTCCTATCTGACTTCGGACATCGGCTCTTTTCTGCGGAAAAAGACGCCCCTCACAGCTTCCTATCAAATCGCTTCCGTGCCGAAGCCGGATGTGCTCGTATTCAACACCAATCAATGCCGGGATGTGAAGGACTGGTTTGCCTGGTATGCCCGTGAATTCCAGGCGCCTTTGCTGGGAATCCATACCCACCGCGAACTTGGGAATATCAGAGAGTATCAAGTCGGCGACATTGCACGGCAGATGGAGGAGATGGTTCCCGCGCTGGAGGCCGTGGCCGGAGAGAAATTGCGCCGGGATCGCTTCGAGGAGGCGGTTTCCCTGTCGAGAGACACCTCCCTGCTGTGGAAGGCCTGCCTGGAAATGAACGCCTCCTTCCCCGCACCATGGACATTCTTCGATGCGACAATCCACATGGGGCCCACCGTGATTGCCCGCGGGACCCAGGAAAGCGTCGGCTATTATGAAACGCTTCTGGCGGAACTCAAGGAGCGGGCCGCCGCCGGTATTTCCACTGTAACAGGCGAAAAGCACAGGCTATATTGGGAAGGCATGCCCATCTGGGGGAAACTGAGGCCCCTGGCAGAACAGTTCAGCGCGCTGAACGCGTCCGTTGTGGCATCCACATATTGCAATAGCTGGATTTTCGATCAGCTCGACCCGGCGGACCCTTTCGCAAGCATGGCCCGGGCTTACACGGAACTGTTTATCGTCCGGGATGAAGCGTACAAGGAAGAGTACATCCGCCGTTGTTTCGATTTCTATAAATTCGACGGCATCCTCTTTCATGATGCCAAAACCTGTCCCAACAATTCGAACAACCGTTACGGAATGCCGGAGCGGCTGATGAAGCGGTTGGGCATTCCCACATTGACCATCAACGGCGATCTGAACGATTTGCGGTGTTACTCCGAAGAGCAGGCCAGGACCAATATCGAAGCTTTTATGGAACAGCTTGCGGAATCGACCTGAATGATCCGGGAAAAGTCTTCCAGACTCACCATTTTTTTCAACCCTTTACGGAGGTGAACCATGGGAACGAACAATGTTGTTTTCTTGGAAGTCATCGAATGGTTTGACGAATCAGGGGAAGAACTGGTCCATCGTATCCCGGAGACGGGTTCCGGCGATATCAAATGGGGCGCGCAGATGACCGTCCGCGAAAGCCAGGCCGCGGTCTTTTTTTACAACGGCAAGGCCTGCGACGCCTTCGGTCCGGGACGCCACACCCTCAAAACAGCCAACATCCCCCTTCTGACGAAAGTCCTCAGCCTCCCCTGGGGCATGACGAGCCCGTTGCGTGCCGAGATCTATTTCACGAACATGAAGGTCTTTACGAACCTCACGTGGGGCACCCGGGACCCGGTCGCCTTCCGGGACAGGGAGTTGGGCCTCATCCGCCTGCGGGCGTTCGGCGTCTTCAATGTCAGAATCCTTCAGCCGCTCCTTTTCATCAACAGCCTCGTCGGAACGCAGGGGGTCTATACCACGGAGGCCATCGCCGAGTACCTCAACCGGGTCATCGTCTCCCGCTTCAATGACTTCATGGGGGAGAAAATCGACACGATCTTTGATCTCCCTGCCCGGTACAACGAGCTTTCGGGAGAACTGAAGAGTCTCCTCCAGAACGACTTCACGCAGTTCGGCCTGGGGCTCACCGACCTCTATATCAATTCAATAACCCCGCCGCCGGAGGTGCAGAAGGCAATCGACGACAAGAGCCGACTGGGCCTCTTCGACGATCTGAACAAGCTGCTCAAAATGAAGACCGCGATGGCCATGGAAAGCGCCGCGCAGACTCAGGGCGAGGCTGGAGCCGGCCTTGGCATGGGGATGGGGGTCATGATGCCGGCAATGTTCGCCGGAGTTTGTGGGGAGATGATGCCGAATCGTGTTTCCACAAACCCAATTCCGGCCCAGACGGAGGTCATCACCTGTCCGGACTGCCGGCTTCCGGTCCAGAAGGAGGCAAAATTTGGCCCCCACTGCGGCGATCAACTCCTGATTTTCCAGAAATGCACAGCGTGCGGGACAAACCTCCCCCCGAACGCAAAGTTCTGCGTCGAATGCGGACGCCCCGTCGAAACGAAGTCGCAGGAGAAAAAGTGTCCTCATTGCCGCGCGGCAAACCTGCCGAACGCGACCTTCTGCAATCAGTGCGGCCAGAAAATGTGACAGACGCAGGGACACCTTGCCGCAAGGTGTCCCCTACAGGGTGAACAAAACGAACTGGCAAATCGAACAGGGCTGCCCCCAGTGCGGGGCGCCGGTAACGCTGGATGAAACGGACCGACTCCTCGCCTGCCCCTTCTGCCGGACGAGACTTTATCTCGTCCCGGAGGGACACTTCCGCTATCACATCCCGCCCGCCACAGGGGCCGAAGGGGAACTTCTCTATATCCCCTACTGGCGCCTTCGGGGCTCCTCCTTCACCGTTACCACCGCAGAAGTAACGAACCGTTTTGTCGATACAAGCGCCCTTGCCGCAGATATCCCGGGATTGCCTTCCACCCTGGGTCTCCGGCCGCAGGCTCTCAAACTACGCTTCGTCTCCCCAGCCACGGAGGGGCGATTTATTTCCGCGGACCGGTCTGCCGGGCAGGCGATCCCCGACCTGGGTGAGACACCTCAAGACATTTCCTACCGGGATTTCATCGGCGAGGCGGTGAGCCTGATTCATGCCCCCATGCTCCTTCGTGGCGAGACCCTCTATGACGGCGTCCTCGGAAGAGCAGTTTCCGCATGCAAAATTGCGGACCTTGACCGTCTGCCAACCTCATCCCCCGCACCGTCGGGTCAGGTCCTCTTCATCCCGACCCTCTGCCCTCATTGCGGATGGGACATGGAGGGGGAGAGGGATTCTCTGGTTTTGCTTTGCCGGAACTGCAACTCGGCATGGGCCTGTCCCGGCCGAATCTTCACCCGTGTGGAGTTCGCCGTCAGGACCCCGCCGCCGGGAACGGAGGAAATCGCGATACACCTCCCCTTCTGGCGGATGAAGCCCCGATTCGAAGGACTGGATCTTGCTTCCTGGGCAGACCTGATCCGGATCGCAAATCTGCCGAAGGCGATCACTCCCGCCTTTGCGTCGGCGCCCCTCTTTTTCTGGTCGCCGGCCTTCAAAGTTAATCCGGCTCTCTACGCCCGCTTGTGCCGTCAGATGACCGTCTTTCGATCTGTGGGCGATGATGAAGTTGACCGTCTCCCCCAAACCTCCCTCTATCCGGTCACGCTACCTCTTGGTGAGGCGGCAGAGGGGATCGTCATCAACCTTGCCCAGATGATTATGGACAAACGGAAACACTATCCTAAACTTGCCGGTCTCCGCGTCACGCTGGAAGAATCTCGCCTGGAGTACCATCCTTTCGTTCTCAGCCGAAACGAACTCTTTCACGTCGCCATGCGGGTCGCCATAGACCGGACCGCCCTTGCATACGGTGTCCGGAT
>CAIUXU010000268.1 GCA_903903205.1 uncultured Syntrophobacterales bacterium | reverse complement strand
GGCAGGGTCGCAAGGGCAATGTCATGGATTCGAACGATCCAGACGGCGCCCAGAATGGCCACGGGATTGACAAAGAGAAAGACGGTGCGCTGAAGCCCTTTGCGGATCTCTTCTATCGACAGGGGAAGCCGGTTGGGCCAACGCTCCGCGAATATCCGTATGGCATATCCCGCAAGAAGGCCAAAGAGAATGAGGCTGAAGGAGTAGATGAGCTTGGAGATCACCATTGGTGAGATTAAATGGCCACGTCGAGGCGCGTGCGGACCTGCACAGCCTCGGCGACGATGCGATCGATGACTTCCTTTACCGTCGGCTCGTCGTGGATGAGGCCGGTGGACTGCCCCACGGGGAGGAGGCCCCGCTCGCTGTCGCCCTCTTCGGTGGCGACACGGAACGCCTTGAAGGCGTTTGCCAGGAAGGCCAACTGCCTGGCACTCTTCCAGCCGGAGGCGAGGACGCCGACAAAGAGCTTCAGGAAGGGCATGCGCAACTGCGCCGCGATCTCCCGGGAATTGAAGAAGGCCGCCGAAAGATCCAGTCCGCGCCGGAGGGCCCGCTCTGCCGCGTCCGTCTTCAGCACGCGGCAGCCGAGCCCATCAAAGCGGGTGGAATAGAGGGTGTCCATCATCCCTTTTTCGATGGAAAGTTTCTTGTAATGGGCATGGAGGGGGCTCTCCTTCGTGGTCATGAAACGGGTTCCCATCGCCACCCCTTCCGCACCCAAGGCAAGGGCTGCCGCCAGCCCCCTCCCGTCGGCGACGCCGCCAGCGGCGATCACCGGAATCTCCAGCAGATCCACCAGGCTGGGGATGAGGACAAAGGAGGTCACCGCCTCCCCGTGAGCCGCCGCCTCATGCCCCGTCGCAATCACCGCGTCCGCGCCGTAATCCTGGGCGCGTTTCGCATGGTGGGCGTTGACGACGGTTGCGACCACTTTTCCTCCGTACTCGTGGGCCGCCTTCACCAGCCAATCCCCCTTGCCGAGTGCGAAGTTGATCACCGGCACTTTCTCTTCCAGAAGAACCTTCGCATTCTCAGCGGCGCCCGGAAACAGCAGGGAGGCATTGGCCCCGAAGGGTTTTTTGGTCAGGAGACGAATCTCCCGGATCGCCTGCCGCGTCAGGTCCGCATTGAGCGGCCCCGTCGCCAGGATGCCGAGACCGCCCGCGTTGGAGACGGCAGCCACCATCCTGGGACCGCTGATCCAGCTCATTCCGGACAGGATGATGGGATGTTCGATACCGAAAAGTTCGGTAATGCGCGTCTTCATAAACAACTTCCTTTCATCCAGCTACCGCGTCTGAAGATACCGGCCAATCGTCATGATCTCCGCTTCCTTCGTCCCCTCGTAGAGTTCGAGGATCTTGGCGTCGCGGTACCACTTCTGGACGGGATACTCCTCGATATAGCCGTAGCCCCCGTGTAGCTCGACCGCATAGTTGGCGCAGAAGACGGCGGTCTGGCCGCCGAAGAACTTCGCCATCGCCGCCAGCGTGTAATCGGGACGCCCCGCGTCGATCAACCAGGCTGCCTTATAAACGAGGCCCCGGAGCGCCTCGATCCGGATCGCCATCTCGGTGAGCTTCATCTGGGTAAGCTGGTAAGCGCCAAGCGGCGCCCCGAAGGCGGTCCGCTCCTTGACGTATTTGACGCTCGTCTCCAGGCAGGCCTCGGAGAGGCCGAGGGCTTGACCGGCAACCATGACGCGGGTCGTATCAAAAAAGTGCATCAGCTCGCGGAAACCGTTACCTTCCTTGCCCACGAGATTCGCCCGGGGAACCCGGACGTCCTCGAGGGCGATCTCCGCCGTATCGCTTGCGCGGATTCCCAGTTTCCCGTGAATCTTGGTCCGCGTGATCCCCTTTGAATCCGCAGGGACAATGATCAGGCTGAAACTGTTGTGTTTTTTCTCCTCGGGGTTGGTGATGCACTGCGTCACCATGAAATCACAGACGGTGCCGTTGGTGATGAACATCTTGCTGCCGTTGATCACATAATCGTCCCCATCCTTGACGGCCCGGGTCTTGTAACCGGCCACGTCGGTGCCGGCATTGGCCTCCGTGAACGCCCCGGCGCTCACCTGCTCGCCGCTGCATACGGGCGGAAGCCAGCGCTTCTTCTGCTCCTCGGAGCCGTACTGGAGGATCGCCTCGCAACCGAAGGTCGCCGCCGAGACATTGAGGGCGATCCCCATATCCACCCGGGAGAACTCCTCGGTGATGATGGCATTCCCCAGGCAGCCCGCACCGGCGCCGCCATACTCCTCCGGAACCCAGGCCCCGACAAGTCCGTTCGCTGCCGCCTTTTTCCGGATCTCCGGCGTGTACTTCTCCTGTTCGTCGCACTCCTGCGACACGGGGGTGAAATTGGCCTTTGCAAACCGGTAGGCCATATCCTGCAACATCTTCTGTTCCTCGGTGAATTCAAAATCCATCTTCTTTTCCCTCCATTCACATTAAGATCGATTCACTTGAAACCCGATATACATCAGGTCATGGACCCCAAGCAATTAAAAAGTCGGGTTATTTCCGGCCGCCCAGCTCCGCGGAACGCTTCGTCGCCGCCTCCACCGCCGCCATGAGAACCTCCCGGAGCTTTCCATCCTCCATGACCTTGAGCCCGGCGAGCGTCGTTCCCCCGGGAGAGGTGACCATGGCCCGGAGTTCCGCAGGGGGCTTTTCCCCAAGAAGGCAGAGCTTTGCCGCCCCGAGGAGGCTCTGCGCGATCAGTTGCAGAGCGGTCTCCCGGGACAATCCCACCCGGACGCCTGCATCCACAAAGGCCTCGACGATGAGAAAAACGTAACCGGGGCCGCTTCCGCTGAGCCCTGTCACGGCATCCATGAGATCTTCCTTCACTTCGACGGTAATCCCGACGGCAGCGAAGATCTGCCGCGTCCGTTTCAGATCCTCCTCCGTAGCATGGCTGCCGGGCGCGATGGCAGCCGCCCCTTCACCGATCAGGGCGGGCATGTTCGGCATGACCCGGACAACGCGCACCCCCTCTCCGAGACGCTCCTCGATAAAGGCTGTGGAAATTCCGGCTGCGATCGAAATAACCAGCGCCGACGGGTTGATTGCGGTGGTCAACCCCGCGAGAACCTCAGCCATGTTCTGGGGCTTGACGGCAAGGATGATCAGATCGGCATTCCGCACCGCTTCCCGGTTGTCGGTTGTCACAAGAACCTTGAAACTCTGGACAAGTTCCCCAAGCCTCGCTTCATCCGTATCCGCCACCGTCACGGTCTCCGCATTCACCAGGCCGCCAGCAATCATCCCCTGAATCAGGGCGCCCCCCATCTTTCCCCCGCCGATCACCGCGATTCTCGTTCCTTTCAGCATCTCCTGTCTCCTTGGTTCTGTCGATTGTTTTTTCTTCCTCGCCCATTTTCCATTTTCTGTCAACACAAGAAAACTGACCCCCTCCCCCGATTTCCCCCGTTGCACAAGCGGGCTCGGTTGTGATAGGCATGTTACCAAATTCGAAGGACTGCAACGGGATAACTGTTTCAGACCCTGCAAGGGAGGAACCACCATGATCGATCTTCGGGAAATCGGCGGGCGCAAGCTGGCCTGCTGGGTGAACGACGGTGGCTTTCGGGCCAACCGGAAGACGCTTGTATTCATCCACGGCTCCGGCGGGAATCACACCGATTGGCTCCGGCAGTTCACCCCACTGCAGGAGATGTTCAATATTGCGGCCATGGATCTGCCGGGGCACGGAGAGTCCGACGGGCCGGGAGAGCAGGATGTCTCCGCATACGTGGCGTGGGTAAAGAAGCTTCTGGAGGGATTCGGGATCGAAAAACCGGTCCTGATCGGCCACTCCCTCGGCGCGGCCATCTGTCTCAGTTTCGCCATCCGCTATGGCGATCTGGCCGCAGCGGTGGTTCCTGTTGGCGGGGGGGTCCGGATGCCCGTCAACCCGCTCATCCTGGAGGGACTGAAAAAAGATCCGGCCGCAATCATCGGCATGGCCGCCAAATTCTCGATAGCAAAGGAAAACCGGGAACGGCTCTCCGGGTTCATCACGGAAAATCTCTCCCGTGCGAACCCCGAAACCATTTACGGCGATTTCTTCGCGTGCAGCAAACTGGAGATCACCGAGGCGGTTGAAGGAATCCGGATTCCCGCGCTCATCCTCTGCGGCGCCGACGACAAGATGACGCCGCCCGCCCTGTCCGAGTACCTCCGGGATCACATCCCCGGGGCCGTCCTCGCCCTGATCCCGGGAGCGGGACATTTCGCCATGCTGGAAAACCCGGAGGCCTTCAACACGGCCCTGACCGATTTCGTGAATTCGCTGCCAACATGAGTAAGCGCGACGCTCGCAGCATGGGGCGCCCGCCGTTGGTGGACCCGTAAACCAGCCATTTTCCACCTTCCGCCTCGGAAGGGATGAAGGGAGTCAGAAAGAAACCATGTTTGTCCTCGGAAATTTCATCGCCGCCGTCGCCCGAATCATCGATATCGCGCTGAGCCTCTACATGTGGATCATCGTCATCCGGGCCGTCCTCTCCTGGGTCAATCCCGATCCCTACAACCCGATCGTCCGCCTTCTCTACCAGGTCACGGAACCATTGATGGCCTTTGTGCGGCGGCGGATCCCCCTTCATGGGATGGGGATCGACTTTTCGCCCATGATCATCCTGCTCGCCATCGTCTTCCTCCAGAGTTTCCTGGTGCCGACCCTGACAGAGTTTTCGTATTCTTTCCGGTGACCGGGATGGCGGGATCGCCGATATCGATTCGAGAAACAGCCGCCGGCGCGGTCTTCCGCATCCGGGTCGTCCCGCGGGCATCGCGCAGCGAGGTAGCGGGCATCCAGGGCGACGCGCTCAAGCTCCGCATCACAGCGCCCCCCGTGGAGGGAAAGGCCAACGAAGAGTGTATCCGCCTTCTTGCCGAAACGCTCGGCGTTAAAAAAGGGCAAGTGACGATCATTGCGGGTCATGCATCGCGGACCAAAACGGTCGCCGTGGAAGGGGTGACAGAGAAAGAACTCACCGCCCGCATCCCGGTTCTGTAACGTAAATGACGCGGCTCGGGGAAGCAGAGACGGGAACGCGCAGGATGCATATTCAGCCCAGGCTTATATTTCCAAGCTCTCCGAACTCTCCAAGATCTGCGTTTGCATGACGGTTTTCCCCTCTTTTTTAGGGAGCAAAACTTTTGGATCGTCGCGTATTCGTTAATGAGATCGCAGGCTTCCGAATGCCGGTGCGCCGGCATTGATTTTAAAACCCAGGGTTGACGCCGGGGGTTGGATGAACAGAAGGGTTGATGTTCTGCCGACAGGAACCAGTTTAAGGTGTTCCCGGATTCCAAGGAGTTAGTGAAATCATTGACATATGAAGCGCGCCGTGGTTATGTAACCATGCACACAATCGGCGGGCGTTCGCAGTCCGATGGACGGGCTTTGAGCCAATCGAGGAAGTTTTGATTATGCCGATAATGCTAACAAACCTAAAGTGATCATTGCCAGTTCTCTATACTACCTTGATTTTGGCTTGATTTGGATTTGAAAAAGGAAGGTGCGATATGACCCATCTGGATAAAGAGACCATTAAGAAGGATGTCGTCCGATGCCTGGTCGGGGCGGAAGAGATACAGAGGATTGTCGTCTTTGGTTCTTTTCTCACGTCCGAAGATCCGAACGATATTGATGTGGCGATATTTCAGG
>CAIUXU010000267.1 GCA_903903205.1 uncultured Syntrophobacterales bacterium | reverse complement strand
ATCTTGCTTTTTCTGCTTTTGGGGATCGTCGCCGGGTTCAGGAATATCGTTCTCCTGATCAAACAGTCTTTGAAGGAAAAACAACCGGTTATAACAGGTACTGGAAGTGATGCGAATCGAAAAAGACCCCCTCCAGAGAAGGCTTGAGATCACAAACTGGGTTCTGCTGGCCCTGCTGATCGCGGGTAGCCTTTTGTTCTGCTCCACCCGCTTCAGCCTCGGCATTATCCTCGGCGGCCTGATCAGCGTCGTCAACTTTCACTGGCTCTATCACAACCTGCTGAGCGTCTTCGAGGGGGAGCTAAACCGGCTCCGGTCGGCCGTCATGAGACGCTATTTCATCCGGCTTGCCGTCACGACCGTCGCGCTCTTCGGGATCATCGCCGGTGATGTCGCCGATGTCATCGGCCTCGTTATCGGCCTCTCCATCGTCGTTCTGAACATCGTTCTGACAACCGTATTAACCCTGCTGGGAACAGATTTCAAATCTGTCCCCATGCGTTAGAGGAGGAGCTCTAATCATGGAACCATTTTTGTTCTTCGAAACCCACTGGCTCAAGGAACATCATCTTGTCGTCGTCACCTATACCTGGTTCGTCATGGCAACGCTCGCCCTCTTCGCTTTTCTGGCCACACGCCGGGTGAGCATCCTTCCCGGAAAGTTCCAGAACGTCATGGAGGTGATTGTCGAGGGAATCGACACCTTCCTCACCGACACGATGGGACCGAAAGGGCGGAAGTTCTTTCCGCTGGTCGCCACGCTCGGCATATACATCCTGACATCAAACCTGCTCGGCCTGATCCCCGGCTTCGAATCGCCGACGGCCAACCTCAACACGACTGTTTCTCTGGCCGTTGTGGTCTTCGCTATGACCCACATCGTCGGGGTTCAGGTCCACGGCGTCAAATACCTCAAGCAGTTCATGGGCCCCGTCTGGTGGCTCACGCCGCTGATGTTGCCGATCGAGCTCATCAGCCACCTTTCCCGGCCGCTTTCCCTCTCCGTCCGGCTGTTCGGCAACATCATGGGGGAAGACATCGTGCTGGCGGTCGTCCTGCTGCTCGTTCCGCTGCTGGTCCCGCTGCCGGTTATTGTCCTGATGATCTTCACCTCCTGCATCCAGACCGTCGTCTTCATGCTCCTCACAATGATGTACATTGCCGGAGCGCTGGAAGAGGCCCATTGATCCCGTGAGAGGGGACCGCCGGTCCCCCTTTTTGCTCCCCCAACCGGGCGGAAAACCTTTTGCCGGGGCCCTGCCATCCTGGCGTAAACATTTTGATTGTAAGGGCTAGATCAATAGCGCCCCTACCCAATAAGGAGAAAATACCAATGAGAATCAACGCGATCAAGAAAAAGCTTAAAAATGGACAACCGGTCTTCGGGACCATGATCAAGGAGGCGAAGAACGTCAACATCTCCGAGCTCTTGGAGATTGCCGGCTTTGATTATTTCGTCATCGATATGGAACACGCCTCCTATGACATGTCGGAAATCGCCGGCATCCTCCAGTTCGCAAGAAAGACAGAGGTCACCGGCGTCGTGCGTATTCCCCGGCTGGACTACGCCTATGTCGCCAAGGCGCTGGATATGGGCGCCGAAGGAATCTGGTGTCCCCACCTCGACACGCCGGAGCAGGCGAAAGATCTGGTCCGTTTCGGAAAATACCCCCCCGAAGGGATCCGGGGCGCGGCGATACCTCTCTTCCGGACCAAGGAACGCCAAGAGTTTAAGCAGGCCGCCGATTATTTCCAGGCCGTCAACGACGAGACCCTGCTGATCGCCCAGATTGAATGCGCCGAGTCGATCGGCCACCTGGACGCGATCACCGCGACACCGGGGATCGATGTGGCCATGATGGGAACGCAGGACCTCTCCCTCGACCTCGGTTATCCCGGACAGGAGACCCACCCGGAGATGCGGGCGGCCATCCAGAAGGTGGTGGACACCTGCAAAAAGAACGGCAAGACCTCCGGAAATCACATCGCAAACATCGACGAGCTTCGCTACTGGATCGGCCAGGGGATGCGGATGATCACCTACTCCTACGAGACGAACATGATCCTCGACCGCGGCCGTGAAGTGCTTAAATTATTGAAAGCATAAGCTTACAGAAGGACAGGAGGAAAAAGATGCCACACTTTGCAGCAAATCTGACATTTTTGTTTACGGAAATCCCGTTCATGGACCGGTTTTCCGCGGCCAAGCAGGCCGGTTTCGATGCCGTGGAGTTCATGTTTCCCTATGATTACAACATGAATGATATCAAGACGCAGCTTGGCGGACTTGGCCTCAACCTTGTTCTGTGCAACCTCCCTGCCGGCAATTGGGCAGGCGGGGACCGTGGAACCGCGGCCAATCCGGAGCGAAAAGATGAATTCCGCGAAGGGGTTGCAAAAGGAATCGAGGCGGCGCAGGTTCTCGGTTTTGAGCGGATGAACTGCCTGGTCGGCCTGAAAAAGGATGGCCTCTCCGATCGGGAAACCCGCGAAATTCTGATCGAGAATATCCGTTATGCAGCCGGAGAGCTGGCCAAGGCGGGCATTCGGTTGATGGTGGAACCCGTCAACCACCTCGACATGCCCGGATTCGCGCTGAACAGTTGCAGCCAGGTTCTCCAGTTGATCCAGGAGATCGGCCACCCCAATGCCTACCTCCAGTTCGACGTCTATCACGCCCGACGCGAGAACGAAGATGTGGCGGCCATCCTGAAAAACCATTTCAACCGGATCGGCCACATCCAGATTGCCGACTGTCCGGGCCGCCACCAACCCGGCACGGGGGAAACCGATTTCAGGTTCCTCCTCCCGGAGATCGATCGCATGGGTTATCAGGGATTTGTTTCTCTGGAGTATATCCCGACCCCCGACACCCTGGGTTCTCTCCAGTGGCTGCCGGCATACGGATACCATAATAATAAGGAGTGATGAAAAATGGAAAAAATCGGCTTTATCGGTCTGGGAATCATGGGGAAACCCATGAGCAAGAATCTGTTGAAGGCGGGTTATCCGCTCATCGTGTACGACATCGTCGCCACAGCGGTCGATGAGGTCGTGCAGGCGGGGGCGGAAAAAGGCCTCTCCCCGAAGGACGTCGCCGCAAGGGCGAACGTAATCATCACGATGCTCCCCAACTCACCGCAAGTGAAGGAGGTCGTCCTGGGGAAGGAGGGCATCATTGAATCCATGCGACCCGGCTCGATCCTGATCGACATGAGCTCCATCGCCCCGCTTGTCAGCCGCGAGGTCGCCGCCCGGCTTGCCGAAAAGAAGATTCGGATGCTGGACGCCCCGGTCAGCGGAGGGGAACCCAAGGCAATCGACGGAACACTCTCGATCATGGTCGGAGGCACCCAGGCCGACTTCGATGAGTTCCTGCCGGCCATGAAGACGATGGGCGCCTCCGTCGTTCTCTGCGGTGAAATCGGGGCAGGAAACGTCACGAAGCTGGCCAACCAGATCGTCGTCGCCGCAAACATCGCCGCCGTCGCCGAAGCCCTGGTTCTGGCCACCAAGGCAGGCGTCAACCCGGATCTCGTCTTTCAGGCCATCCGGGGGGGGCTTGCCGGCAGCACGGTGATGAACGCCAAGGCCCCGATGATGCTGGACCGGAATTTCAAGCCCGGGTTCCGAATCAACCTCCACATCAAGGACCTGAACAACGTGCTCGACACGGCGAAAGGGCTTGACACGCCAACGCCGCTCACCGACGAGGTCATGAAGATGATGCTCTCGCTCCGGGATGAGGGAATGGGCGACGCGGACCACAGCGCCTTGGTCCGATGTTACGAAAAAATGGCAGGAATTGAGCTCCACCGGTAGAAACTGCAGGCCACAATATCAAAAAACACCATAACGCTGCCGGGCTGAGGCTGATTCCATAGTCATACCGATGCCCGGCAGCCCATTTGCGACCCACCCTGAGGAGAATGATATGATCGTAAAGCATAACGCTTTGAATCAATGGGTAAAGGAAATTACCGACCTTTGCCAGCCGGATTCCATCTGCTGGTGTGACGGCAGCCAGGCGGAGTATGACCGCCTGATGAAGCAGATGGTGGAAGACGGCATGGCCACACCGCTTAAAAAACGTCCGAACAGTTTCCTTTTCCGCTCCGAACCGAGCGATGTGGCCAGGGTCGAGTCGCGCACCTACATCAGCACGGCAAACAGGGATGACGCAGGACCGACCAACAACTGGGTCGCGCCGGAAGAGCTCAAGGCAACGATGAAGGGCCTCTACACAGGCTGCATGAAGGGCCGCACCCTGTATGTGATCCCCTTCTCGATGGGGCCTGTTGATTCACCGATCGCTAAAATCGGCGTAGAACTCTCCGACAGCCCCTACGTGGTCTGCAACATGCACATCATGACCCGTGTCGGCACAGCCGTTCTCGAAAAACTTGGGACCGACGGTGAGTTCATCCCCTGCCTTCACTCGATCGGTGCACCGCTCGCCCCCGGGCAGAAAGACGGACCCTGGCCCTGCGCCCCGATGGAGAAGAAATACATCAGCCATTTCCCGGAAGAGAACCTCATCTGGTCTTACGGAAGCGGCTACGGAGGCAACGCCCTCCTCGGGAAAAAATGCCTTGCGCTCCGCATCGCCTCGGCCATGGCGAAACGAGAGGGGTGGATGGCGGAGCACATGCTGATCCTGCGCCTGACGAATCCAACCGGCAAACAGTACCATCTTGCGGCCGCATTTCCGTCCGCCTGCGGCAAGACCAATCTTGCAATGCTTACCCCGACCATCCCCGGCTGGAAATGCGAGTGCGTCGGCGACGACATCGCCTGGATCAAGATCGGTCCGGACGGGCGCCCCTATGCTATCAACCCCGAATATGGTCTCTTTGGCGTCGCCCCCGGCACCTCTTACGACTCCAACCCCTCCGCAATGGATACCCTCAAGGAAAACACGATCTTCACCAACTGCGCCCTGACCGACGACGGCGACATCTGGTGGGAAGGAATGGATGGTCAACCTCCAGCCCATGCAATTGACTGGAAGGGCCGGGACTGGACCCCCGGCGGCACCGAACCGGCCGCCCATCCGAATTCACGTTTCACCGTCCCGGCAAGGCAATGCCCGGCCATCTGCCCCGACTGGGAAAAACCCCAGGGCGTTCCGATCGACATTTTCGTCTTTGGCGGCCGCCGCACGAGCGTCATGCCGCTTGTCCACGAGGCCTCTTCCTGGGACCACGGCGTCTTCATGGGCGCCACCGCCTCTTCCGAAACAACCGCGGCCAATATCGGCGCTGTGGGAAACCTCCGGCGTGACCCGTTCGCGATGCAGCCCTTCTGCGGCTACAACATGGCCGATTACTTCGGGCACTGGCTGACGATGGGCGACCGCTTCGGCAAACACGCCCCACGGATCTTCTACGTGAACTGGTTTCGCAAGAGCCCGGAAGGAAAATGGCTCTGGCCTGGATTTGGCGACAACAGCCGGGTCTTGAAATGGATGTGCGAGCGGATTGACGGCACAGTCGGGGCGGTCGAAACCCCGATCGGCCTCATGCCCAAAGAGGGCGACATCGACCTCACAGGGCTTGCCATTTCCGCCGCGGACATGAAGGAGCTTCTCCGCATCGACCCCGATGCCTGGAAGGCTGAGATTTCCGATATCGAGCGACACTTCGCCCAGTTCGGCGACCGCCTTCCCGCAAGGCTCCGGAAGCAGTTGGATGATCTTGGAAAACGTTTGGGATAGGTTCGGATGGGCGGAGGTGAAGGCTTTTTCCTGTTATCCATAAAGTGAGGGAAAAATTCCGGGGTGTAAATGGATGAGCGTGTCGATATATCGTTCATTAT
>CAIUXU010000266.1 GCA_903903205.1 uncultured Syntrophobacterales bacterium | reverse complement strand
GGGCGCTCCGGGCGGGTCCGAGGCCAACACATCCAAAAGTGTGGGTCTGTGTGCGTTGTCGAGGAGGTGGATGAGGGCAGGTCTCGTTTCCGCAACCAGGGCGTGGAGGTCCGCCGTCAACTGTGCGGTCGGAAGCGGCCGGTAAGGATTTCCCTCGGCCAGCTCAGGGCAGAAGGAGCAGCGCCGCCACCAACAGCCGCTGGAGGTGCTGTAAGGAAGAATCGCCCCCGGCGAGAGATAATCGGTTAGCGGAAAACCGCTGAAGTCCGGCCGGTCCGGGCTGCCGTCGTGTTCAGCTCCGAGGAGCGCAAGCAGCGGCGCCTCTCCGGGTCCGGCGATCATCTCATCCACGAAACCCGCAAAGGGGCTCTTCCAATCCGGCCGACGCATCCAGGAGGTGACGAGCCCTCCGCCGAGAACGATCCGGAGTTGCGGCCATTCCCGCCGCAGAAAACCGATCATGGCAAAGGTCGTCAGCGCCTGGCTAAGGTAATTCAGCGAAAAGCCGACGTGCGAAACCGCGGTTTCGGCGAAAATCTCCGGAAATCGTTTCTGAAACCAGGGATAGAAAGGATTCTTCTCCGGCCCTGCGGCGGCCTGGAGAAGATCGGCGCTCCGAACGGGCGAGAGTCTCGCATCTTCATAATCGGCAAGGCTCAAACGAATGCCGGACGGTCCGGCTGCCGTGGCAAGGAGGCGGTTCAGATCCGTTACCGCCCGCCGGTAGCGGTCGGGATTCCGATAGAGATCGCGGGAGCGTACAGCGGCCAGATTCTCGGCCAGATGCTTCGCCGCCCGCCGCGTCCAGTTGTCGGTCCCCTTACCGCGGACGTCGCCGCCGGTGAATCGACCGGGCGCCTCGGGATGAGGAATGGCCTCCCCTCCCCCCGCTCGTACTCTAACAGATTCAGTGCTTTGCAATAGTTTTTCGGCCAGATGGATTGCCGCCGAATTGGCGCCGGTCTGCCTCCCCTCTTCCATCAGCCACAGTTGGCCCTCCAGGTTGGCGTCCCAGACCCTACAAAAAACGCCATGACGCCGAAGCGCCCCCGCCAGCCGTCCTAATCCACCCGGCGCCTCACAAGCCTTCGCGACGGGTGGGTGGACAAGAAGGATTTCCTTATAACTGAAACAGTTGGGAGAGTGGTCGTTTAGCATAGCCGTGGCCTGGATGTGCGAAAAGATTCATGGTTTCGTGCCTATCTGCGGATTATTCGGCCGTGATAAAATCGGATGCCAGCGGTGGACAGGTAAAGAATTCGACATAACGGAAATCACGGCCGGAGCGGTTGACGGTGGTATGTTTCTCCCCGGCGGGGATAAGAAGCACGTCTCCAGGACGAACAACTGTCTCTTTTCCTTCAATGATCTCTATCACTTCGCCGCTAACCGGGATCAGGATCGATTCCCGGTTCTGGTGGTAATGGTAGGGTACCTGGCTCCCGGGAACCAACAGGCCGAACATCCCGCCGAGAGTCCGGAAGCGCTCCTCGTCAAGTTTGATCTCCGGCCGGTAGGGCTCGCCCGGCGTCGGATTTTCGATGGCGCAGAGCTCGGTCATTTTGATGATTTTCATGGAAACTCCTTATCGGTTAGCCGCCGGACCGCGTAATTCCGGCCCATTGTTCGTAGATTTTCAGGACCGCAGTCGCATCTTCCTGGTCCCATCCCCGGTATTGGGCCTGGAGCAACAGTTGCTGGTAGAGCCCTCCCACGGGCAGCATCACACCCAACTGTTTTGCCCGGTCGATAATGAGCCCCATATCCTTGACAGCAACGCTAACCTGCCCCTTGGCGGCGAACCGGCCGGCAAGCATATCCATCCCCCTGGCCATGATCAGATCGCTCGAGGCTGCCCCGGTGGTGATGACATCGAGCATGACCGTTGGATCCAAACCGGCCTTCATGCCCAGCGCCAGCCCCTCGACGGCCGCCGCCTCATTGAGATAGAGGATGAGGTTGACGACCAGCTTGAGCATTGCCCCGTCGCCATGCTTCCCTGCATACACGGTCTTTTTGCCGATCTTCTCCAGGACCGGTTTGACCTTGTTGAATACCGACTTTTTCCCTCCGGCCATGAAGACCATGTTGCCGACCCGCGCCTGGGCAGAGGAGCCGGAAATAGGGATATCCATCCAGTCAACACCTTTCGCGGCCATGGTCTTCGCCATGATTATCGTTTCCGCCGGTGGTGAAGTGCTCATGTCGACGACAATCTGGCCCTTGCTGATGCCTTCCAATAGGCCGTCCTTCCCCGCGACAACCTCCTGGAGGATCTTCCAGTTTGCCAGGGAGAGGATGACGAGATCTGCCCCTTTAACGGCCTGCTTGGGAGAGGCCGCCGGCTTCATCCCCTGCAGAACGAGATCATCCATCTGTTTTTTGACAACATCATACCCCGTAACGGAATATCCCGCCTTGAGCAGCAAGGCGGAAATTGGGGTTCCCATCATTCCCAAACCGATAACCGCTATCTTTTTATTCCCCATTTTTCACCTCCTGGTAGCTGATGCATTGCCCAATTGAAGACCAACAGGCGGGAGCCTACGGACAAAAAACGCCCTTGTCAATATAAAAAACTGGCTCTTTCTCATTAAAATCAGGATTATTGACTCACCTTCAAACGGCGAATCAGGAAACGGTCGAGCTGGTCGGCGAAAGCCTGGCAGTCCTTCTTTCCGAAGGCTGGAGGACCACCCGTCATCAGGCCGCTGTCCCGCAGATCGCTCAGGAGATCCCGTACGGCCAGACGGTCCTTGATGTTTTCCTCCGTGTAGAGCTTGCCCCGGGGGTTAAGGGCGAAGGCCCCTTTGGAAACGACCCGATCCGCCAGGGGGATGTCGGCCGTAATCACCAGATCACCCGGCTCTGCCAACGCCACGATGCGGTCATCGGCGATGTCCGGCCCCTCGGGAACCAGAAGGCTCGAAATCAGAGGCGACGGATCCTGGCGGACCGGCTTGTTCGCCACGAAGACGAGAGGCACGGCCAGGCGGAGGGCTGCCCGGACCAGGATCTCCTTCGCCGCCCTTGGAAATCCGTCGGCATCGACGTATATCTTCATCGAAATCCTTTCCGCCGAAAACAAAAGGCGCCCATCATGCGCCAAAAATCTCTTTCACCCGGCCGACGATGCCACTCTCCAGCCTCACCTTGATGCCGTGGGGGTGTTGGGGCGATTTCGTGAGCAGATCCCGGACGACCCCTTCCGTAAGGGCGCCGCTTCGTTGATCCTCTTTCCGGACCACTTTCACCCGCATGCCGGGCGCGATGTCTGATCGGTTGTTGCCATTCATGGGTCTCTCCTTTGCCAATCGGCGGCGGCGTGCTCACTCTCCTTCAACAGCCTCTCCCGATCTTCCAAATTTATTTGTGATTCTGATATCATATCGATGTGATAACCGCAATGAGGAAAAATAGGGACAGAAACCTATTTATTTCTTCCCTGCACCGACTATCTCTTCCTATTTTGTCATCCCCGAAAGCCCTTATCGGGGATATGGTTATGAAATCTCTGCGCCTCTGCCGGTGCAATTAAAAAATTAATTCATGGTTCAATCTGCAAGATTGAACCAGCGGTATGTGACATTGGTGGCTGTCCCCAATTCTCAAGCAGTTTCCTTCTTCATCTTCATCAACTGAGAACGGATTAAGCGCGGGAGTTGTTCGACCAGGTAGATCGGCACGGATAAAACACCTTGATGATAAGACAGATTGTCTTTGGATAATTTGATGCCAAAGGGCGCCTTCTTTTCGTCGAGGTACAAATGCAGCGACTTGAGAGTGCCTGTTTTTCCTGACTTTACTTCTATCGGGAAGGCGAAATCCTCCAGAGGGAACAGGAAATCTATTTCAGCCTGGCTGTTTGGTTTGTTGCGAGCCCAATAATACAGTTTTGCTGGTTGACAGGGATCGCTGCAACTGATCAACTCTTGCCCCGCAACATGTTCGGCAATGGCGCCCGAATTAACGAGCGTAAAGTCCTTAAATTGAATGGCCGCTTGTAAACCATT
>CAIUXU010000265.1 GCA_903903205.1 uncultured Syntrophobacterales bacterium | reverse complement strand
TCCTCCAGGCCGTTCAGGCAGCGGAGGAAGGTGGTTTTCCACGACCCCGACGGGCCGATGATGACGACCACCTCGCCTCGCCGGATCGCAAGTGAAAAGCGGTCTAGTGCGACGACCCCGCCGGGGAAGGCCTTGGTAATCTCCATCGCTTCGATAATCACGTCGTTTGTGCTCATGCGATCCCTCTCGCCCCCCGAATGGGGAAGCCGTTCATCCGGTGCTCAAGCGCCCGGACGGCGAACGAAAGGCCGAAGGTCATGACGAGATAGATCGCCGCAATGGTAAACCAGATCTCGAAAGCGAGAAAGGTCTCGGATACAATCTTCTGCCCCTGCATCGTGAGATCGTAGATGGCGATGGTGCTGACCAGCGAGGAATCCTTGATCAGCGAAATCCCCTGTCCGGCAAGTGGCGGCAGGACGCGGCGGATGGCCTGGGGGAGGATCACGTCGCGGTAGGTGTCGAAGGCGCCAAGCCCGAGGCTGTGGGCGGCCTCCCACTGCCCGCGGTGGATGGAGACGATTCCCGCTCGGAGTATCTCCGCGGCGTAGGCCCCCTCGAAGAGGCTGAGCGCCAGCACTGCAGAGGAGAAAGCGCTGATATCGAGAACCGGAGAGATGACGAAGTAAACGAAAAAGATCTGGATGAGAAGCGGCGTGTTCCGGATCAGCTCCAGATAGCCGCGGGCAAGCGCCCGGGCGGTGAAGGAGTCGGAAATGCGGAAAAGGGCCGCCGTCAGGCCGAGGATCAGTGTGCAGAGAAGCGAGAGGGCGGAAATTTCGAGCGTTACGAGAAGCCCCTGGAGAAGCGGTCCGGCCGCCCAGACGCCGCCCTCCGTCGTGAAGAGAAAGCGGGGAATGCGGTACCACTGCCAGTTGTAGCCCAGCCCATGGGTTCCCAGGGTCAGAAGCCAGACGGTGAGTCCCGCAAACAGAAAAAACTTCCCGTAATCAATAAGAGCCGCCCGTGAAGCCGCTGCCGATCGGCGATGAAGGGGGGGTATCTCTTGCGTCACCGTAAAATTCCTCTTCTCCTGTTGCACATTTCCTGTAGAGCGCGACAAACGGTACACATCTCTGTCATGGTGAGCCGTCAAACCATGTTGCCTGCCGTACGACGGTTTCGCGCGGAATGATAGCACAGATACCGTGAGAATGAGTGCGGAAATCTTCAGGCAAAAAGCATTGACATTATATAGCCGCATGGCTAAAAACCATTACGAATGCAAACATCGATAAGGAGGGCATCATGGCAGACGAGATGGATATCAAAACGCAGGAGACCGCGAAGAGGCTTTTCGGAGGTGGCGTTAAAATGGATCCCCCCTACCGGACCTGGAAAGCGTTTGACCGGGGTCTGGCCAACGATTTTTCCCGATTCATCACGGGGAATCTCTACTCTCGCACAGTCCTGACCCCCCAGGAGAGGCAGATGGTCGCCTGTGCGGTCCTCGCCGCAACGCGCTCTGGCGACGAGCTGAAACTCCACGTAAACGCGGCCCTCAACGTGGGCTGCGACCCGAAGAAGCTGACCGAACTCTTCTTCCAGGTGGCGACCTACGCCGGCATGCCCGCCGTCAACGAAGCCCTGGCGGTCTACCGTGACGTTCTCACGGAACGGGG
>CAIUXU010000264.1 GCA_903903205.1 uncultured Syntrophobacterales bacterium | reverse complement strand
GGAGGCCGCCCCTGGTCCGGAAAGAGATTGCAATCCCGCAGCAGCAGAAACAAAATCCGCCCAGCTTAGTAAAGACGCCAAATGCCCGTCCCAAAAGGGATCGCAAACCGATACCGGCAGCCCCGGTTGAAGCACCCAAGCAATCAAGACTCCGGCGAGCCCATGCACCAAAGATGACGGTCCCGATGGAGACGCCGGAACCCGTGAAGCGCAAACGGGGTCGGCCACCGAAGAAACAAAAAGTGTGAATGCACTGCAAGCAGATGAAAGAAAGGGCTCTTTCTCATTTCAAGAGGGTAAATTGAAGAATGTCATTCCCGAGTGCTTCTATCGGGAATCCAGCCCAAGCCTCGAAAATCAGATCCCCGATAGGAGCACTCGGGGATGACAAAAAAGTAGGAGTACTCGGGGAGGACAAAAAGCAGGAGCACGTGGAGAGGAGAAGTGGGGTCTGATCAATCCCCCGCCCGGAGGATCAGCCAAACGACGAGTGCGGCGGTGAGAAGCCAGATCATGACAATGACGCCGGCCGCGATCTTTCCTATCCGGGTCGCTCTTCCAACGATTTCTTCCGATTTCTGACGGCATTCCGCAAGGATATCAGCGGGGATGAGACGGATCACGAGCATGAGCCCGAGCGGGATCAGAACCAGGTCGTCCAGGTATCCCAGCACCGGGATGAAGTCCGGGATGAGATCGATCGGACTCAATGCGTAGGCGACCACGATCAGCGCGAGGAGCTTCGCGTACCAGGGGACGCGGGGATGGCGGCAGGCCAGGTAGAGGGTGAAAGTCTCCCGCTTCAGGGCCTTGATGCGATCCTTCCAAGTGTCATTTAAAAAGGTATTCAAGGCCATTGACTTTTATTTCATAGACCGTACTCAGCATGTCACCCAGTTCGCCTTTCGGAAAGCCTTTCCGTGAAAGCCAGACGACATACGGCTCAGGGAGATCGACAAGACGACGGCCTGCAAATTTTCCAAAGGGCATTGTCGCCTGGGCCAGTTTCAAGAAGGCATTCTTGTCAGGCTTAACGTATGGACAAGTTTTTTGATCGTCGGATATCATGGAGCGTATTTATGACAGAAACAAGAGATACCGTCAAATGTAATATTTCCCGACAATTATCGAGGGAGCTGTATGCTGCTGCCTGCCCTTGATCGACCATTCAGGAACCATTTGTTTCGTTGGCAATAATAGGGTACCATCCCTTGCAGCAGAGGAAAGGCAATTCCGTGAATATCAAGCTTCGAGAAATCTATGATGGGTTTGCTGGAACCTACGGGGAGAACCGCGGAATGTTTGATATGGAGGAGGTCCTTCATCCTTTTTATAAGTGCTTGGGCATAAAAAAAGGGAAGCTGCTTGATCTGGGATGTGGAGCAGGCGAACCGTTTGCACGGTTTTTTATCGATCGCGGCTGGAAAGTTACCGGGGTGGATTTCTCAAAAGGAATGCTTGAATTGGCGTCTACATATGTTCCGGAAATGGAAACGATTCAAGCCGATATGTGTGAGGTTGAATTTGAATCGAATCAGTTTGAGGCAATCACTGTGATTTATAGCCTTTTTCATGTTTCAAGCAAAGAGCATGCGACGTTGTTTGATAAATTTTATCGGTGGCTTCGCCCAAAAGGGAAGGCATTGTTTACCTATGCAACCAAAGAATATACCGGTAGCGATGAATTTGATGGCTACAAGGAATTCATGAAACAGAAGCTATATTATAGTCACAAAAGCCCTGATAAATTGTACGCTGATCTGGAGAACATTGGTTTCAATATCGAGTCCACGGATTACCGAAATATAGGGAATGAGATTTTCCTGTGGGTAACGGTGAGCAAGCCTGTCACAGAGTAGATCTCTTGCTCACCGTTGATATTCCTGCTTAAATTTATATCCAGACATGCGATCCCTTCAACTCGGTTTCTTTCGTCAATTGATTAAATTTTATGCCGGGTATAAAATCTCCCTTCTCACAGCCGGCGCCGTTTCACAGGCCGGTCGGCGGAGGCAGCGGGACGTCCACCGGTGTCACGCTGCGGGTGACGATATCGAGGGTATTTCCCACGTTAAGTTTCCGGAAGAGGAGGGCGAACTGCGCTTCCAGCTCCGCGCCCAGGGCCTTTCGGACAGCCTCCGGAAGATCCCAGAGCTGCCGCTTGAAGGGGCCGATCCCCTTCTTGCGGGTCTTGTAGAAGAACTGCTCCTCCGTGTCCCCTTCCTTTCGGTCCGCCGCCGCTTCGCGCTTCAGGTAGTCGTAGATCTGCGTGCGGAGCTCCGGCGGAAAGTTCGGGCTGTCATAGACGATATTCTGGAAACCGGTTGCCAGGTGGACCTCCGCCGTGCCGGTTGCGGGGAAGCGGTCAAAGGCCTCATCGGGCAGTGTGGAGGCGCCGTGCTGGACCGCGCCTGCCATCCCGTATTCGGCCCGCGCCGCCTGCGAAAGCCTTTGCAACGTGTCAAAATCGAGTTTGACCTTGGCGACGCTGCCGTCGGCCATCGGGATCCCGCCATGGGTTGTCCCCGTCTGGACGCTGATCTTGCTGATTCCCTTCAAGGCGATTCCACTCTTGCGAAGGGTTTCCAGGTAACCCTCCATGAAGGCGTGGAGCTCCTCGACGGTGCTGTTTTTCCCGCCAACCTCGCCGATCTCTCCGCCGACCGAGATGGTTACCCCTGCCGGTTCCAGATCCCGGATCATTGTCGTCATGTCGGCGGCGAGGCTGTAGTTCAACTTTTGCTGTTTGATTACGGTATCTTCCGCAAGATCGACCAGGGTCGAGGTGTCGATGTCGATGTTGTAGAAACCGGCTTCGATGGCCTCCCAGATCAGGTCTTTGACGGCCCGAACCTCCGCCTCCGGATCCTTCGCGAATTTCTTTGCTCCGACCTGAAAATGGTCGCCCTGCAGGAAAATGGGCCCCCGGAATCCGGTTTTCAGTGCGGCTGCCGTCACCGCACAGGTGTATTCCGTCGGCCGCTGGCTGGTGTAATCAATCTCCGACCGCGCGATCTCGAAGATCATTGCGCCGGCCCCGGAAGCCAGGGCGGCGCGGAAGACCGCCTGGGCCGAGTCATAGGTGATCGCGCGGATATTGATGGCAGGCACCGTAAAACCGGTCGCTTCCCCCCGTCCCATCGCTTCGTAGAGCCCCTGGATCGAGGCGGACCGGATGCCCACCGCCGCCGCCGACCGCCGGATCAGCCAGCGGGCTGCGGCGCGCGTCTCCTCGCCGGGGGCGAATACCGCCGTCCGGATCAGATCGTCGGTCAGGGCCTCCCGGAGCCGTTTCTCATCCAGAACGCGGACGTCGTTTCCGTCAATTGTCAGAACACCCTCTATCGCCTTCTTCAATAAACCGATATTGTCGCAGATCATCTCATCTCCTCGTTGGTATCAATTTTGGTTACGATTCGGCCGCCAGAAATTCTTTCGCCTTGTCCACTTCAAACCGGCTCCCGATGTAGATCGGGCAGCGCTGATCGAGGTTCTCCACCTGGAGGGAGAGAATCGCCTCTTTGCCGTCCGTGGCAACACCGCCGGCCTGCTCGATAATGAAGGCCATCGGCTGGAGTTCGAACAGGAGACGGAGCTTTCCATGGGGACTCTTCTTCAGGGCGGGATAGGTGAAGACACCTCCCCGCTTGATCAGAATCTGGTTGATGTCTGGCACAAACCCGCCGCTGTAGCGGAGTTTGTGGCCTTCCGCTTCAAGATATTCAAGATACTTCAGATGGTTTTCCGTATAATCTTTTCGGAGACCTCCGGGGCTGTAGATGGAGCCGCGTTGGTCCATCATGAGGTTTTCCTCGGAAAGCACATACTCCCCCTCCCGGTTCAGCACAAACTCATGAGTCCCGTGCCCCGCGGAATAGACCATCGTGATGAGCGGCCCGTAGGTAATGTAGAGGGCCGCCACCATCGAATCCCTCCCGCGCGCGAAGATCGACTTCTTGTGAATGCCGATGATCGTCCCGATGGCGAGGTTGGTATCGACCAGGGACGACCCGTCCAGCGGGTCCGCCGTGACAAAGTATTTTTCCCGGCCTTTGCCCAACAGAACGACGGCGTCCTGCTCTTCCGAGGCGTATTCCCGGACGAATCCCGAAAACTGGAGCTGGTTTTTGATGATCTCGTCGGCGCTCCGGTCGAGCGAGAGCTGTTCCTCCCCGTAGAGGTTCTTGAAACCGGCCAGCTTGCGGTTGGACTCGTGAATCTTGGCAGAGATGTATTTCCCCGTCACCGCAAGCTGCCAGATCAGGCGGCGGAGTTCCTCCTCCACGCCGGCAGTCCACATTTGTCGCCGCAAATCAACGACAAGACCGGTGTAATCGCTGTTTCCTTCACCACTTCCTTCGCCCATCGTCTGTTTCCTCCATGGATTGAAAAGAAATTTTGTCCACTCATGCATAGTAAATTATCGGCAAAATTACAACCCCTCTTTTTAATCGGATGTCCCCGTTTAAAGCAGCTCTCCCCAGTTGCCGCGGAGGGTCTCGTGGCAAAGCGATTGTTTCAGGAGGGCGCAGAAATCGTGGCGGGGAATCGGGCGGGCGCCAAGGCCGGCGAGATGGTCGGTTTCGACCTGGCAGTCGATGAGGTCAAAACCCAGCTTCTTCAGATGCAGAACCAGCGTGATGAGGGCCGCCTTGGAGGTGTTGGGGATTGCGGAGAACATCGATTCGCCGAAGAAGGCGTGGCCGAGGGAGACGCCGTAGAGACCGCCGACGAGTTCCTGCTCTTGCCATACCTCGACGGAGTGGGCGAAACCGAGGTCATGCAGACGGGAGTAGGCTTCCCGCATTTCCGTCGTGATCCAGGTGCCGTCCTGGCCGAGTCGGGGTCTACCGCAGGCGGCGATCACCTCCCCGAAGGCCTGGTCGAAGGTAATCCGGACGAATCCCTTTTTCAGGTATTGCCGCATGCTCCGGGAAACGCGAAGTTCG
>CAIUXU010000263.1 GCA_903903205.1 uncultured Syntrophobacterales bacterium | reverse complement strand
TTGCCGCAAGGTGTCCCCATCCCGGTTATCGTAACCAGGCATCGGCGGGCATTCCTGACTTGAGCTCAAAATTGGGGTTGGGGATGGAAACCTTGACGAGATAGACCAGTTTCACCCGCTCTTTCTTCGTCTGAATGATCTTGGGCGTGAATTCCCCCTCGGGGGAGATGAACGTGACCGTTCCCGCGAAACTCTTGTCGGGGAAGGTGTCCACGCGGACCTCCGCCTTCTGTCCCGGTTTCACCTTGCCGATCTGGGTCTCGTCCACGAAGATCTTCAGATCGACCGTCGCGAGGCTGGAGAGGGTCAGAACCTCCCGCCCCGGCGTGACCACCTCGCCCGGCTCCACGTTGCGGCTCGTGATGATCCCTGGACCGGGCGCCTTCAACTGGGCGTAATCCATCTGGATCGTGATCTGATCCGCGGCGGCGCGGGCGGCGGCCACGGCAGCCCGCGCTGCGCCAACCTCCTGTTTTGCGGCGTCAATCCGCAGCAGGTTGCTTCGCGCCTGCGTCAGCGCGGCCTGCCCTTCGGAGAGCCTCGCCTCGCCGGTGCGGATCGTCTCCGGTCGGCTTCCTTCGCGTGCGAGATCATACGTCTCGCGGCCCCGCTCGTACTCCTTGAGGGCCGTGTCATACCGGAGACGGACGGCGTCCAGCTCCCTCTCCGAGATGGTCCCCTTCCGAAAGAGGTTCTCATACCGGGCCAGGTTCTTCTTGGCATCTTCCGTAACAGATTCAGCGCCCTGCATCCCCTGCTTCGCCCGTTCGATATCCTGTTTCCGGCTACCGGCCCGGAGCTCGTCCAACTGTGAAGCGAGGGCGCGAACGCCTGCCTCGGCCCGGGCCGCTTCGGCGGGGAGGCTCTTTTCATAGACCCGGAGCAGGGTCTCCGCCTGTTCCTGGCCTTTCAGGGATCGGTCAAGGTTGGCCCTGGCCTGTTCGATTCGGGCGCGGAATTCTGCGGGGTCCAATTCTGCAAGCAGTTGATCCTTTGTGGCGGCCTCTCCCTCGCGCACCGCCACCCGGACGACGCGGCCGCCGGTCTGGAAAGCGAGATGGGACTGGGTGGCCTCGACGGTTCCGGAGTAGAAAAGCTCTCCCTGCCGGACATTCTGCTGGCCGCGATAAACGAAGAGACCCGTGCCGATCAGGAGCGCCAGCACGACGATAATAACGATGCGTTTCTTCAAGAGACACCTCCGCAAGATGGGTACGGGGCGTCACATAACATGTTCTTGTTGATAAGTTAAGCCGATCTTTACCCTTCCGGAGTGCCCCGGAGAAAAGGTCATGCCCGGAGGATAAACAGCGCATCGGCGACGACGGGCATCGCTTTGGCGATGATGATCGGGTTCAGGTCGATCTCGGTGATCTCCGGGTGGAGCAAGGAGATCACCCCCACGACCTGGAGTATCCCGGCCAGGGCTGAACCATCCACGGCGGGAAGGCCGCGAAACTCGCCCAGCAACGCCTTCGCCCGGATGTCAGCGAGCATCTCCTCCGCCTCAACGGCGCTGAGGGGCGCCGAACGCAGGGTCGTATCCTGCAGCGCCTCCGTGAAGACGCCACCGAGACCGAACAGGACGCAGGGACCGAAACCCGGATAGCGAGTCATTCCGGCGACGAATTCGCGGCCGCCCGTGACCATCTCCTGGATGAGGACGGGGATCGGCGACCCTGCGGCCTCACGGACCGACCGGAAGGATTCGCGGAGCGCCTCTTCCGTCCGGACGTTCAGCGCAATAAGCCCAAGGCCAGACTTGTGCATGATCTCCCAGGCGCACGCCTTGACAGCAAGAGGAAAGCCGATATCGTTAGCAATTTTTACCGCCTCGTCTTCGCTCCGGGCGATCTCCTCGCGGGTGACCGGAACACCATAGGCGGCGAGGATCTGCTTGGCCTGGTGCTCGTCGAGGGCCTTCTGGCCGGTGGCGAGGGCCATGCGGATGATCTCCATGGCCACAGGACTGGCCGGAGGCAGGACGGGCGTCCCAATGGATTTTCGCCGGCGGATCTCAAGGTGGCGCAGCAGCGACGCCATCCCCCGCGCCGCCTTTTCCGGCGAATCGAAAACGGGGATATCATTGTCTATGTACAAGGAGGTGAAATTGTCTTCCCGCCCGAAGAATGAGGAGATCAACAACGGGAGATCGTATTTCCGGGGCAGTTCAACGGCGGCGGGCATCTCTTTCGCCATCATTTCAAGAAAAACCTCACGCGGAACATCGGCCATGAACCCGCTGACGTGGGAATAGACCATCTTCATAAAGCCGGAATTCACCGCACCGTGGAGGATAAGACCGTCTACCTCTCCGCTTTCCATGATGAATTCAGGGATGGTCAGGGCCAGCACCTGCGTGTCGAGGTGAAAGGTGAGATCGACCGGATTGCCGCAGGCGGCATGTGGTGGAATCAGCGGCCGGATCTTCGCTTGAAGTACGCCTGAGAAGCGGGGAACCGTCATGCCTCCCTGGTCGGCGGTGTGGGAGATGGCTGTTCCCGGCCCTCCGGAATTGGTAACGACGGCAAGCCGGTTGCCGCGCAGCGGCGGCTGGGTGGCATGGGCCCATCCGTGGGCGTAGAGATCCTCGATCGAGTGACAGCGAATGATTCCGGCCTGCCTGAAGATGCCGTCATAGAGCAAATCAGGGCCGGTGAGCGCCCCGGTGTGGCTCTGGCCGGCCTGGGCGCCGGCGGCTGATCCGCCCACATACTGGGCCAGCACCGGCTTGTGGGGGGTGATCCGTCTGGCGGCCTCGATAAACCGCCTGCCGTCGCGGAGTCCCTCGATGTAAAGGATGATCGCCTTCGTCTGTTCATCTTCTCCCAGGTATTCGAGGACATCGGTGATGTCGATGTCCGCCTCGTTTCCGCAACTGACGGCCTTGCTGAAGCGGATTCCCCGTTCTTTGAGGTAGAGGAGCGTCTGGGCGACGTAGGTGCCGCTCTGGGAAGCGAAGCCGAGGGCGCCTGGTTTCCCGGGAAGCTCGCCAATCGTCATGTTCAGGTTGTTCCCGGTATTCATGACCCCCATGCAGTTGGGGCCAAGAAAGCGCATCCCGGATGCCGCGGCAATCTCTTTGAGCCGCCCTTCACGCTCCCGCCCGGCGTCGCCGGTCTCCCGGAAGCCGGCGCTGATGATGATCGCCCGCTTCGTTCCGATCTTCGCAAAATCTTCAAGCACAGGGATAACCTGGTCGGTTGGGACAACAATGAGCACAAGGTCCGGGGTTTCGGGGAGCTCCATCGGTGAAGCGTAGGCCTTGTGGCCGAGGACGATCTTGTCGGTGGGGTGGATCGGATAGAACTTCCCCTGATAACCGTCCTTGATCAGCGAGAGGGCTTGCAGGGTCCCCATTTTCAGTGGATTGTTGCCCGCACCGACCGTGGCGACGGATCGCGGGTCCAACAGCAGATGAAGCGGATTTTCCGGCATGGGTTCCCCTTTTCGATAACAGATCCTTGCTGATTCCCAACACATAAATGGCACTATAGGCAATCCGGCTTTCCCCGTCAAGGCATAATGGGAGCCATGATGGCAAAGAATTGATTCCTTTCGGCAACGCTTTGTATGCCGACATCAGCAAGCTTCTTGACATTGTCGGACCGGGAGAGATATAGCACAAACAAAGACAATTGGAGGCTCACATGAAACTAAAACAGATCGCCATTCATATTGAAAATTCACCCGGTCGTCTGTTCGAGATTACCAAGACCCTGGGAGATGCGGGAATAAACTTGCGGGCCCTGAATCTGGTCGATACAGGTGAATTCGGAATTTTGAGGCTCCTCGTTTCAGACCTGACAAAAACCAGGCGCATCCTGATGGAAAAACAGATACCCGCAAAAGTGGACGAGGTGGTGGCGGTCGAGATCGAAGACAAACCGGGCCAGCTTGCCGCGCTCCTGAAGCACCTGCAGAAAGCGAAAGTCAATGTGGTTTACATGTACGCCTTTATCGGACTTTCATCGAAACAAGCGGTCATGATTTTCCATTTCAGCAACAATGACAAGGCGATCGAGATCCTCGTGAAAAGCGGCGTCAAACTGATCGATGCGGAAGCATTGGGAATGCTTGAAACCAAATAGCGCCCCACGCCCTGTCGGATGTTTTATACCACGACCGGTTGTCGGCTGAATGATCATGCCATTCCCATTTTGGCCATGCGCGTGTGTATCGTCTGCGCCTGTTCAAGCATCTCTGCGATAATATCCCGGATCGGCATGATTTTCCTGGGAATACCTATCGCCTGTGATACGGAGATGGTTCCCGCATTCAAATCGCCGGTCTGGTACATCTTCCTCGCCGCTTCACCAGAAACATACGGGAGTATCTCCTCCAGCGAACCACCCCTTTTTTCAATTTCAAGAGTCTTCCTGGCGGGTTCATTCATCCAGACACGATGTGTGAAACCTACCGAAAACATGATCAAATCGGTGCTGAGTTCATCGGCTTCGCAAAGCGCCTGCTTGAGATGGGGATGAACCGGGCATTCGTCGGAGAGCACAAAACGCGAACCGACGATGGCCGCTTCCGCACCCAGCGAGAGCACAGCGTAAAGCCCGCGTCCGTCGGCAACACCGCCGCCGCCGATCACCGGAATCTGAACCGCGTCCACCGTCGAGGGCACCAGCACCATCGTGGTGACGTTCAATAACCCCGTCGCACCGCCATTTTCATATCCAACAACCGTTACAGCGTCCGCGCCCAGCGAAGCCACTTTCCTGGCGTAGCGCACCCCGACGCATTTGTGAATCCAGGTCATGCCGTACTCCTTGAAGAGCCCCACCAGGTTAACCGGCGCCTCATGGCCGGATGTCTCGACTATTTTTACCCCCTCGGCGGAGAGTACGTCAAGAAACGCCCGGTTATCGGGTGGCATCATTTGCGGAAACAGATTGATATTTACGGCGAACGGTTTGTCGGTTAATTCCTTCGTTTTTCTGATTTCCAGACGAAGTTTCTCCGGATCCTTGAAAATTGCCGAGGCAATAATGCCCAGCGCGCCGGCATTTGAGATTGCGGCCACAAAGGGGGCCAGCGTAATATCCATCATGGTCCCGCCGATAATCGGATATTGAATCCCCAGCATTTCGGTTATCCTGGTCTTGAACATGTCATCTCCTTACCAATCCGCTTTCAGGTATTTCTTGAAATAACCAACACCTTTTGGTGGCTTACCATATTATTGGGTCAGTTGCGTTGAAAGCTTTTCAACCACCTGCTTTCCATACCCAGCCGTTCATCACCGTATTGTAACTCCATTACTATTTCTCGCCCGATCGGCCAACAGGCTGTCACCATGCGGTTGTTAACCACAATACCGATCCCTCAACACACGGTGTAAGATTTTCCCTGTTGGCGTCCGCGGCATCTCATCGGCTTTGATAAAGATGATCTGCTTGGGTCGTTTGAAGGCGGCGAGTTTGTCCCTGCAATATTCGAGAAGCGTGTTTTCATCGACGTCCGCCTTGGGGATCACCACCGCGACCACCTTTTCACCCCATTTTTCGTCTGGCATGCCGATGACCGCGGTGTCGAAGACGGCGGGATGGCTCCCGATAACCTCTTCAACTTCGCTTGGATAGGCATGCTCGCCCCCGGTGATGATCATGTTGTCCTTCCGGTCCACGATCTGGTAATAGCCGTCCTCATCCCTTCTGGCCAGATCGCCTGCCGAAAACCATTCGCCCCGAAAAGAGGCTGCGGTCTTCTCCGGCATCCCGTGATACCCGTCAAAAAGCATCGGCCCGCGCGAATAGAGCTCCCCGACCTCTCCGATGGCAGCCTCGTTTCCCTCTTCGTTAATGATTTTAATCAGATCGGTGCCAACCGCTTCGTATCCGATGGAACCAAGCTTTTTCATCTGATCTTCCGGTTTCAGTATCGTGACGATACCGGCCTCCGTTGATCCGTAAGCCTCATACAGCTCGACGCCGGGAAAGAAATCCAGGATG